>CALPSU020000140.1 GCA_943326315.2 Chryseobacterium gleum | reverse complement strand
CTATCCTCACCAGCTAAAGCAAAACGTTTTCGCTTATCATATACCGTTACTTCACCAGAAGGGATAACAAAAACTCCTCTATTATAGAAACATCCATTATCTTCAATTATCAAAGAGGTGTAAATTGAAGACTTCTTTTCTTTTGAAATTTTTTTTAACCAATCTAACCCCATTGAATTTTCCATTTTCTCCGCAAATTTACTTGCTTCCATTGAAAATCCAGTGTGAAACATTTCTGGTAAAATAATAATATCTGATTCTATTGTATTACTTAAGATGCGTTCGTAATTTATCAAATTTGCTTGTTTGTCTTCCCAAACTTGATTTACTTGAACTAAGGTTACTTTTAAATCTTGCATAATTTTATTGCTGCTTGTGTTAAAGTTTCTGTGTCTTTAGCAAAACAAAAACGAATTAATTTATCATCTCTTCCATCAGCATTGAAAACAGACATCGGTATAGAAGCTACTCCATGCTCTTTAACCAAACGTTTGGAGAAATCCATATCACTTTCATCCGAAATATTTGCAAAGGATGCTACTTGAAAATAAGAACCTTCACTAGGTAATAATTCAAATCGACTTTCTTTAATTAAGTTTCTGAACAAATCCCGTTTATCTTGGTAAAAGGCTCCTAATTCATTGACATTTACTTTGTCTAAATATTTTGAAAGTGCTACCTGTGCAATACTATTTACACTAAAAACTAAAAACTGATGTACTTTTTTAATCTCTATCATCAAGTGTTCTGGAGCAACTAAATATCCAATTTTCCATCCAGTTATGTGGAAAGTTTTCCCAAAAGAGGAAATCACTATCGTTTTATCTAGTAAATTTTGGCGAGTATTTGCGGATATATGTTTTTCTTCAAAAGTTATATATTCGTAAACCTCATCCGAAAGAAGAATAACTTTTGGGAATTTTTCTAAAATTGATTCTAATTGATCTAAATCCTTAAAATTTAATATTCTACCTGAAGGATTATGTGGATTATTAACGATAATCATCGCTGTTTTCTCAGAGAATGAATTTTCAACTGCTTGCCAATTAGGAGAAAAATCTTGATTCAAAGGAATTCGTATAGGTGTTCCTCCGGCTAATATGACTGCTGGCTCGTAGCAGTCATAACTTGGGTCTAGTATAATAACTTCTTGGCCTAAAGATACAAATGCTTGAATAGCTGTAAAAATTCCCTGAGTAGCTCCTGCAGTAATTAATATTTCAGTTTGAGGATTTAATGTTCTTTGATACGAACTTTCAATAGTTTGGCCAATTTTATCTAATAATGTTGGATAACCTGCCATTGGTAAATATTGGTGAATAGATTCTGAAGCTATTTCTTTTACAATATCTGTAAGCTGAGTATCCACAGGAAAGTTTGGAAATCCTTGAGAAAGATTAATCGCACCATATTTAGAAGCTAACTGAGACATTACTGTAAATATTGTAGTACCTACATTTGGAAGTTTAGACATTTTGTATGTTTTGGATAGCCAAATATAATGAGTTTGAATACACGATCATTATTAATTGGACTGATATTCATTCTTATATTAATAATAATGTATCATTTAAGCTTGTTTTGATAAACTTTGAAAGTTCAACAGTAATAATAACATTATGATTTTAGCAGTACATTTTGGTTACTTTAAATAAAATCCTACTTTTGATTTAAAGGTGTTCCTTTCAAATAAATAATTTATGAAAAAAATAATTTTCTTCTCATCCATTCTAACGATGATCTCGTGTTCTTCAAAAGATGAACAATTTTGTAAATGTCTAAAAACTGGAGAAGAATTAAATTCTTTTTCTTCTAAATTATTCAACAAAGAAATAACTCCTGCGCTTCAAAAAGAAATGAAAACGTTAAGGTCAGCTAAGGATAAAGCTTGTAAAAATTACCAAACAATGAAGGGTGAAAAAATGATGGAATTGAAATCGCAATGTAAATAATTTTTATAATTGTAGGGACAGGTTTTTATTTGTAGGTACAGGGCATGCCTTGTACCTTCAAATAAAAACCTGTATCAGAGAATAAAATCACATGGTTTCGTCCAAAGCCTCACAAAATCCTTTTGCTGCTTCAGTTAATATTTCTTTAGTATGCGCTTGCGAAATAAAACCTACTTCGTATCCACTTGGGCCTAAATAAATTCCACGCTCTAATAACGCCATAAATATTTTTCTAAATCCAGTCATATCTGGATTGATTTCACCAGCTTTTCTAATATGTTTTTTACCATCAAATGATAACCAAAAGATAGAACCAATAGTAACTAATTCAAAATTATATCCTTTTGATTTTGCATGCGTATTAACTAAATTAACGAAATACTCAGTTCTTTGTTTTTGATCTTCGTAAAATCCTGGTTTAGCTAGTTCTGTTAAGGATGCTATTCCCGCAGCCATTGCTACTGGATTTCCTGAAAGTGTACCTGCCTGATAAACTGGTCCATCGGGAGAAATACTTGCCATAATATGTGCTTTTGCACCATATGCACCAACGGGTAATCCTCCACCAATTATTTTACCATACGTTACAATATCTGGAGTAATGTCATATAATTCAGCAGCTCCTGAAAAAGCAACACGGAAGCCTGAAATTACTTCATCAAAAAACAATAAAATATTATTTTCTGTACAAAGTTTTCTTAGCTCTTTTAAGAACGTTAATTCTTGTAATAATAGACCATTATTCGCTGGTATTGGTTCAATAATCGCACAAGCAATTTCGTCTTTGTACTGCTCAATACATTTTCTTAATGCATCAATATCATTCAATTCAACTACTAATGTTTCATTTATATAACTTTCAGGAATACCTTCACTAGTAGAAGAAGTTCCAAATGTTACTAATCCACTTCCTGCTTTAACAAGCATAGAATCTACGTGACCGTGATAACAACCTTCAAATTTTAAGACTTTGTTTTTCTTCGTAAATCCACGAGATAAACGGATAGCTGACATTACAGCTTCTGTACCTGAACTTACAAAGCGAATTTTATCGATATAAGGATTTCTTGAAAGAATTAATTCAGCCAATTCATTTTCTAATCGCGTTGGAGCTCCGAAACTAGATCCATTTTTTAAAGTATCAACTACTTTTTCAAATACTTTAGGATGATTATGCCCTAAAATAAGAGGTCCCCAACTACAACAAAAATCAATAAATTTATTATCATCTTCATCCCAAATATGACATCCATCTCCTTTTTTCATAAATAACGGAGCACCATCAACCGATTTAAAAGCTCTAACTGGAGAATTTACTCCGCCAGGAAAATATGTTTTAGATTTTTCAAATAATGCTTCAGATTCTCTTCTTTTTAACGGATGTTTTGTTGCCATATTATTGTTGTTTTAAGAAATACAAATGTAGTATTAATCCTGTTTTTATTTTGCAGCTTCACTTAAAAAAGGCAATTTTGTTTAAATTTAAAAAATGGCTGAACAATTAATTTTATTAGGAGAGTCTAAAGCTGAGTTATATACTGGTTTAATCCCTCAAATTCAAGCATTAATTGGAGATGAAACAGATAATGTAGCAAATTTAGCAAATGTCTCTG
The DNA here is from genome assembly GCA_943326315.2 of Chryseobacterium gleum. GTDB lineage: Bacteria > Bacteroidota > Bacteroidia > Flavobacteriales_D > Crocinitomicaceae > CAIUKX01. Next base: position 3,113 of record CALPSU020000140.1, on the reverse strand, counting down.
CCGCATTGAAAGAAGCTTTTGGTTTTTTTTGGGTTGGGTTTTACTTAGTTAAGGAGTCTGAATTAGTCTTGGGGCCTTTTCAGGGTCCTATTGCATGTACTCGTATTCAATTTGGGAGAGGTGTTTGTGGCCAAGCATGGGCTAATTCTGAAACACTTTTAGTTCCAAATGTTGACCTATTTCCTGGACATATTGCATGTAGCTCATTGTCAAAAAGCGAAATTGTTGTTCCTTTGTTTAAAAATGGGATTGTTATCGGAGTTTTAGATGTTGATAGTGATCAGCTAAATAATTTTGATGAAACCGATAAATTATATTTAAATCTATTGTGTACATGGCTTTCAGAACGTTTATAGTTATTGGAATTCTTTTTTTAATTCATTCTTGCGCACAAGTATCTTCATTAACAGGTGGAGATAAAGATATTATAGCACCTAAACCTATTTCTGAAAAATTAAATCCAAAAAATGGAAGTACAAATTTTATAAATTCCGAAATTAAAATTCCTTTTTCAGAATTTATTAAGTTAAACAGTCCCAATGAAACATTGATAATGATTCCTCCACACGCTAAACCAACTGCAAGGATAGATCGAAAAACTGTTTACATTAATTGGACAGACACTCTAAGACCAAATACAACCTATTCCTTATACTTAAACGGAACAATTAAAGATATTACTGAGGGAAATGATTCTTTAATGCAAATTGTTTTTTCAACTGGTGATTCAATTGATTCATTAGCGTATCAAGTAAAAGTTATAGATGCTTTTACGAATGCTCCGATAAAAAACTGTTTAGTAGGTTTATATGAGGGAAAAACTGACTCTATTCGTCCAACTTATTTTGTAAAAACTTCGGATACAGGAATCGCAAAATTCTCCTATCTAAAAGAAGGCAAGTATACTATTTTAGCGTTTGAAGATAAAAATAAAGACATGCTCCTACAAGTGGACGAAAATCTTGCTTTTACCGACAAATATGTAGATTTATCGCCTGAGTTAATGGACTCTAATTCTATATTAACTGATTCTGTTCCAATTCGTCTTTTTTCTCCAAAATTAAAGCCTCGAATTCGTAGTTTGGTTTATAAAGCTCCTGGTATGTTTTTAGTGGGATCAACTGCATCCTTAAAGAATGCTAGTTTTAAGGTTAATAACGAGCCTTTAACTGCTGATAAATATACTTTTCTCTCAGAAGATTCACTTTGTTTTTTTTATGCAATGAAGGATAGTTCTTCCTTAGAATTCATTTCATCATCTGAAATTTTTATTGATACAATATCTGTTCGATTAACAAAAAAAGAGAAAGACGGAAAACTTGCAATTACTTCAAATTTGACTGACAGTTTTCTTTATCCTTCAGACACACTGACTTTAACAGCTACTGATTTTATTACTAACATTGACTCTTCAAATTTTATTCTAACTAACAAAGACGACTCTACTATTATTAAGATTAAAAAAATAGTCTACAATAAAAATAAGCTCTTTCTATTTTTTGATAGAAATAAGATAACAAATGCTGAATTAAAAATATCCTTAAATGCAGTCATTTCCTCTACATCTGCTTTAAGAGATACTTTCAAATTAAAAATACAATTTAAAGAAGATAAAGATTTAGGGATTATAAATTTAGATGCTTCAGAGTATTCCCAACCAATTGTAGTGGAAGCATTATCTGGCGGCAAAGTGATTCGTTCCATTCCGTTGGATGAAATAAAAACAGTTAAAATAGATAATTTACTTCCAAGCGATTATACATTTAGGGTAATTTTAGACGCTAATAAAAATGGAAAATGGGATTCAGGTAATAGATCTACAAATACTTTTCCTGAAATTTTGCATACCTTTTCTGAAGTTACAAAAGTAAGAGCGAATTGGGAAATGGATTTAAAATTGACAAAACAAGATTAATCCAATGCGGGATGTTAAAGTCAATGAAGACACTATAATAAAAAATGCTTTCAGCTGGTGGAAAATCAGTTTAGCAATTTTTTTTGGTATTTCTGTAGCTTCTTGGATGCTTTACAGAAGTTTAGCTAATCAACATTTTTCTGATATTTTCTCTGAAATTAATTGGTCAACCAATTCTTGGTTCTGGTTATTTGCAGCCATCATTTGCATGGTTGGTCGTGATTATTTTTATATGTTACGAATTAAAATTCTCACTAAAAATCAATTAAGCTGGAAAAAAAGCTTTCATGTAATTATGCTTTGGGAGTTTGCTTCTGCTTTGGCACCTGGTGTTATGAGTGGAGCTACCGTGGCGATGTTTATTTTAAATCGTGAAAAAATTCCAATGGGGCGCGCAACCGCAATAATTATTATTACTGCTTTGATGGATAATTTATTTTATGTTTTATTGATTCCATTTGTTTTTTTATTCATTAATCAAGAATTTTTATTTCCAAATGATCTCCAAGGTTCTTCGAGTGTTCAATGGGTCTTTTGGATTGGCTTTACAATTAAAGTTATACTTTGTGCTTTTTTATTTTCTAGTATTTTTCTAGTTCCAAAATTGACTTCAAATTTTATATCTGGGTTATTTAAAATACCCTTTCTGAAAAGATGGCAGTCAAAAGCTATAAAAACTAGTGAGGAAATCGAAATTTCTTCCGAAGAATTAAAAAATGAACCTAAAATTTTTTGGATAAAAGCATTATTTGCAACGTTTGCTAGTTGGACTTGTAGATATTTAGTAATCAATTGTATTTTAAACGCTTTTATTAATCTCAGTTTAATTAATAATATTCAAATTTTAGGCAAACAACTAGTTTTATGGCTATTAATGATGGTTAGTCCTACTCCAGGAGGGAGTGGAGTTGCTGAATTTGCGTTCGGAGAATTATTAGCTCCTTTTTCGAATTCATTATTATTAATTACATTTTTAGCAATTCTTTGGAGGTTAATTTCCTATTTCCCTTATTTATTTATTGGGGCAATTATTTTACCTAAATGGTTAAAAAAATAAATTTCTTAAGTGAAGATTCTACTTCGGTTTGAAAGTTATCTTGCATCTTAAGTTTTCTTGATTTTTGCTTACTTTTGATCAAGCAAAAGTAAGAGAAATGATAACCGAAGCTTGATCATAAACTTGAATTTCACTTAATAT
>CALPSU020000139.1 GCA_943326315.2 Chryseobacterium gleum | reverse complement strand
TCTACTATTCAAAATGTATTAGTCACAGTTTTAGATCCTCTTTCAGCATCAATTAGTTCACCTATTACAGTTTGTCCAAATCAGTTAGTAATGCTTTCTGTTACAAATGTTAGTGGAGGAAAAATTCCATATAGTTATAGTTGGAACAATGGTTCAACATCAGCTTCAACTAATGTTGTAGTAAATTCAAATGCTTCATATAGCGTGTTGTTACAAGATGGATGTTCAAATGTATTTCAATTACAAACATCTGTTTCAATTTCCTCGGGAGTTTCACATTCAATTTCTATAAACGATAGTATTCAATGTGAACCTGCAAGTTTTATTGTTTCTAACTTAATGGATCCTAATTTAATTCAAAGTTCGACCTGGGAAGTTTCAAATGGGGATAAATTTCAAAATCAAAATACGATTACAATTAATTCAACTAAATCTGGTAGTTACGATTTAAGCTTGACGATTGTCACAAATGATGGTTGTATTGAATCCGTTTTTTTGCCAAAAGCACTCATAGTTTCATCTAAGCCAATTGCTGATTTTACTTATATAGAAGGTTTAGAAAATGGATCAGCAATTTCTGTAGATTTTACAAATGCTTCTATTGGAGCATCTAATTATTATTGGATTTCAGACAATAATGTAAGTGATTCTTCTAAGCTAGCTAATACTTCTTTTGAATTTCCGAACACCGAAGTAAAGGATTATAAAGTAACATTAATAGCCGTTTCTAGTAGTTTTTGCATTGATAGTATTTCTAAAATAATTGAAATTAATCCAGATAGAATTATATATACGCCAAATTCTTTTACTCCTAATGGAGATGGTACAAATGATTTTTGGAAAGTAAGTATGTTAGGTTTTTCTTCTCACGGATTTGAGTTGTCTATTTTTGATAGATGGGGAGAGGAAGTATGGATAACTAAAGATGAAAATGCTGGTTGGGATGGAAAATTTAAGTCAAAAGACCTTTCGTCAGGAATGTATTCTTGGATAATTATCGCAAAAGATGTTAGAACAGATAAAAAATACCAGTACGGAGGTAAAGTCAATCTATTTAGATAGTAAAGTAGTAATTACTATATCCATTTGCTAAAATTGAGTATTATCAAAACAGTTTCTTAAATTTGTAAACATAAATTTTGTCTATGAAATTTTACATTATTTTATTTTTAGGTCTTTTTATAAGTTGTTCAGATAAAAAAGAACAAAAAAATGAAGTAGAATGGTCTAAAGAGAAATCTATGGAGCTAAATAAAACCATAGCCGCAGAAGAGAAAATTGCTATTAAGTTATTTTTAGCTCAACACGGTGATTGGAAAATTACAGAAACAGGAACAGGTTTGCAGTTTTATATTTATGAAAAAGGATTAGGAACTCAAATTAAAGTAGGATCTGTTGTCGATATAAAATATAAAGTGAGTCAATTAGACGGAACAGTTTGTTATGAAACAGGCGAAGATGAGGTTTTGGAAGTTGTTGTTGATCACAGCCAAGTGGAAACGGGAATTCAAGAAGGATTAAAAAAAATGAAAGTAGGGGATAAGGCTAAAATGATAATTCCGAGTCATTTAGCTCATGGATTAACAGGAGATCTTGATAAAATACCACCTCTAACTCCGTTGGTTATTGATATTCAAATAATTGAAATGTTGAAATGAAGAAAATAGGTGTTTTTTTAGGAGTTTATTGTTTGATATTTTCTTGTTCTACAGAAGGAGTTTCCAAAGTCAAAAATGAAAATGATATAAAAATAAAAAGTGAATTTAAAAAAGTAGCTGTTAAAAAGGGTACAGCTTTAAATTCGGATGATATTGAAATTAATTCAACAAAATCGTTTGATAATGGAATTATTATCTCCTGGTTAAAACATGGTAAAGGAGAAAAAATTTCTAAAGGAGATGTTATACTAATTGATTATAAAGTGACATTGAAAAATGGTGTTGTAATTGATGGGAATCACCTTTGGAAAAAAGAAACTTTCCCTTTTGTAGTTGGATATCAAATGCAAACTAAAGGTTGGGATTTTGCAATTAAAAACATGAAAATAGGTGATTTTGCGAGAGTTTTGATACCTGCAAATTTAGCTCGTGGAGAAAAAGGGATTAAAAAAGAAGGAGAAAAAGGATGGTTTGTTCCACCAAATTCTATAAATTTTTTAACAATTCACATTGTTAAAAAGCAAAAGCCAACTCGTAAAATTGATGGAACAAAAGTTTGGATATTTGAAGAGAATAAATCAAATAAGGTTAAATATAATGGGTCTAATGCAGTAATTTTTCATAGCATGATCAGCAGTGAATCCAATCCAATGTATTACAATTCATACCGTACAAATTCTCCATACAAATTATATAGTACAGATAAAGGGATTATCCCAGGTTTAAAAAAAGCGTTAATTAATGCTAAAAAAGGGGATAGGATGTTTGCTGTAATTCCTTCTTCAGAAGCTTATGGAACAAAGGGTTCACAAGGTTCGGTTAAACCAAATGAAGATTTGTTTTACAATATACTAGTGATGGATGTAGTAGAAAAATAGCCAAAAAATGGCTATATTTGTTTCTCATAAAAATTTAAAACGCTTGATATTAGCGAATAAAACAATATGACAAAAGTTTTTTTCTTTTTTTTACTGTTATTTTCATTTAATACAAGAGCACAAGTTGTTCTAGATACAATTGATACTGAGAGAGGTAGAATGATTTTGTATGCTAACCGAACTTGGGCTTATGTTAAAGATAAAGAGTTTGATGGTATTTTAAACAATCATGTTTATTCTTTAATTAACTCAGATCCGACGTTAAATTACATTCAAAGTTGGGACAATGAGGTTTGTTATACATCAGATAGAACTAATGATTTAGGGAAGTTAAAAGACACCCTGTGGCTTTGTGTTAATGAAGATTATGACGATGGGTTTCATATTCCTTTTAATGGACGTGTGTCATCTAGATATGGTTTCAGAAAAGGACGTTATCACAATGGTATCGATATTGTTTTAAATGTTGGAGATACTGTGAGGGCTGCTTGGTCAGGAAAAGTACGTTATGCTAAGTTTAATGAGGGCGGCTTTGGAAATCTAGTTATTATAAGACATTACAATGGATTAGAATCTTTCTATGCGCATTTACATGAACATTTATGTGCGCCAAATCAAGATGTAAAAGCTGGAGATCCTATTGGTTTAGGAGGGAATACAGGGCATTCATTTGGAGCGCATTTACATTTTGAACTTCGTTTTTACGATGCGCCAATGAATCCTGAAGAGGTCATAGATTTTGATAATTTAAAATTAAAAGACCAAAATTTATTGGTTCATAAGGATTTATTTAGACCAGGCGCAAAACCTACTGATTTTGGGGAGCATGGAGAATCATTAACGGCTCTTCCAACACCTCGAATTGTTAGACCTGCCCATAAGTATTATAAAGTAAGACCAGGAGATAATCTTTCAGAAATAGCGACAAAACATAGAACTACTATTGTGAATATTTGTCAATTGAACGGAATAAGACAATCCACTTCATTACAGATTGGTAGAAATTTACGTGTAGATTAAAATATTATAATTTAATTCCAAAATTTATATTTAAATCAATTACAGATCCAGGTCCAGTTAAATAAAATAGGCCTCTAAATCCTGAACCTACTTCTGATTCAACATCTCCTCTTATTATCGGGCACATTTTGATTCCTTCTGTAAATTGGATAAAAACTATTTTTTTCTTTCCTAAATTTAATTTTTGTCCAGTACCGAATCCAAAAATTCCAAATTCCCCATTGTAAGTAAAAGATTTACCATAACCAATTTTCCCATAGAACAAGTTGGAGAAAAGTTCACTTTTAGGATAAAATCGTTTATATTGAACATAAGCTTGAGCACCTGGATTTAAAGGTCCGTAATGTTTTGATAAACTTAAAGTAATTGAATTTTTAGGATTCAAATTAAATTCAACTTGTCCTCTAATTTTAATATATAAACCTGTATTTATTTGAAAATTAAAGCGAGAAAAATTTTCAACTTGATCTACTTTTCTTTCATTTTGTGCAAAGTTTAAAAGAGGTAAGTAAATAAAGAGTATTAAAGAGAATTTTTTCATTTTTTAAAACAATTCTTGTAATTCCTTTTTTAAGTATTCTACAGCAATTTCAGTTGGTAATGTTCCAACTTCACCAACGATTTCAAATATTTTAGATGCTAAATCAGTAGATGATGCAATAGAACCCAATTGATTTCCTGCTAAATTTATTATTTTAATAGTTTCTTCCTTTGAATCTTTAACCATTTTCCAACCTTGTGGAGATACGAAAATTTGTTGCGCTACATTATGATCGTATTCTTCTCGAATTGCTTTTAACAAGTCTGCTTGAAACATTTTAGCTGAAGAACTAGAATTGTGTAAACGCATAACTAAACTATTAGGATGAATGCGTTCTAATAATAAAACTGCTCTTTGATACGATTCAACTCTACTTGGTAAAAAGAAATTTTGACGTTCTTTTCTTAATTCAATCTGAAGATTTCGAACTTCTCTTTCTCCTTGTCTTTTTAAAAATAAACTAACAGTTAAGAAAATACCACCAGCTGGTAGAATTATAAGTGCTAATTGTAATAAAATATTCATAGAATTTTTGTTTTTTGCAAATATAACATTTGTAGATTAATAGAAAATCAAAGCTCTATCATTTCGATAGTTGTAATCTTAAAATCTTAAAATCATTTTTAAATTAAACCTTCGCTGGGTTAGATAATTTGGAATTGAATAATAATGTCCATTTACATCTTGTATCCACTGTTTAGAAAGTATATTATTAAACCCTAAAAGATTAAATACTTCAAAAGAAATAATAGCATCTGTAAATCGTTTTACAGAATAATTTGCACTCTTTTTCTTAGTGTAAAGTAGATCGTAAGACATGCCTAAATCAACACGGAAATAAGGTTGTTGGTATCTAAGTGTGTCGTTGTAATGTTTGTTGTCAGGAGTTCCGTATGCTAATGGTGTAGCAAACTGAATTCCCATTTGAACAGTCAAAAATTCATAACCAGGCATTTTATCTTGAATTAACGCTCCGAAATTTAAGCGCTGATCAGTTGGTCTAGGAATGTAACCTGTTTCAACTCTAATGCTATCTGTTGCTATATTGTCAACCGTATTTAAAGGTTTAATTTTTTCGCCTTCTGCATTGTAATAGTCATAATAATAATCGTTCAAAACTTTCTCTTTAGTATTTAAAATTCCAATTTTGAAGAACGATTCAATGCCTTTTATGAATTGACCATGAATGTTTAAGTCTAAGCCATAAGCATAGGCTAATGCATTATTGTTAGCATAATATCGAGTTCTTACATTGTCGATTTCAAATACGTTTACATCCCATAAATACTTGTAATATGCTTCTGCTGTAAACTTGAAAGGAGATTCACGATTCCACATGTTGAAATAATAATCAGTACCAGCAACTAAATGATATGATTTTTGAGATTTTACATCTGGATTTAATTTCCCATCGAAGGTTCTAAATTCTCTATAAATAGGAGGTTGGTAATATAATCCAGTTGAGATTCTGTATCGAACATCACGACGTGTAATTTTACCATTTTCAACCATATATATTCTAGGGAAATAGGTTAGAGATATTCTTGGAGTTACATAAAAGTCATGATTTATTTGAGTGTATCCACCTCTTAGTCCGAAGTTTAAAGCTAATCTTGCTGTAGATTCTGAGATTGTATCTATATAGGTTTTTAGATTTCTACTTTTCGATAAAGAGTTCATTTTTTTATGTAAAGTAACAATTTTATTTTGTTGAGTTTTTGCCCAAATGGTATTCATTTGTATAAAAGAGGTTGTTCTGAAGGTTTCAAGATTTAAATTGCTTTTAATTAACTCGTGCATTTTAATTTCTTCATTGTTTGAATAGGGTAAATTATATCCAGCTGAATCTATCTGTTTCCATTCGCTAAGTAAATCGTTAAATAAATCTCTTTGTAAAGTAATACCCCACATTACTTTTTGACTTACGTATTTGTTATTTAATTCATCTTTATAGCCTCTTTTTAGAGTGTGTTCACCATTGTGATACACATTAATTATTGTTGCATTTAATTGATTTCGTGCATGATTTAAAAAAGATCCTACACCTAATACAGCTATTGAATCCCCGTATTTGGCTTTCGAAGGATCCGTTTCCAATTGATTAATGAAGTATTCTCCTTTGACATCGTATTTCTCTCTTTCATCACTATTGAATATGGAGGCGTATAAATCGAGTTTAGTTCTTTTTGAAGGTTCCCATTTTAAAGATGTTCCACCCGTAAAGGTTTGGAAATATGTATTTTCTTGTCCATCGAAATAAATTTTAAATCGATAAGCTTCATTTGCTACACCGAAGTCGGTTTCAGCAGTTTGAGGCGAAAAGCGGTATTTATTAGAAGAGAAATGTCCAATTACTGACCATTTTAAATGTTCAGTAATTTGAAAATTTGTTAAAAATTGAGCATCCATAAAGACAGGATTATACGATCCTTTTGTTGGAAGTGAATTTAATAAATAGCCATTATTTCGATATCTAGCACCTATTAAGTAGTCAAATCGAGATCCCACCTTGTTTTCTAAATGAGATTCAACTCCCATTATAGAAACCATTGCCGATCCTTTTAAACTATCTGGTGTTTTATAGGTTATGTCAAGAACGGAGGAAAGTTTATCACCATACTGTGCATCAAATCCGCCTCCTGAAAATCGAATATCTTTTACTAAGGCTGAATTTATAAAACT
>CALPSU020000138.1 GCA_943326315.2 Chryseobacterium gleum | reverse complement strand
AGGAAATCCTGCATTTGCAAAAGCAAAAGTCAACCCTAAACTTCTTAAATAGGTGCTTTTACCAGCCATGTTAGGACCCGTAATTATAATGAAATTTTCATTTTCTTTTAAATAAACGTCATTTAACACACTTTTAGATTGATCTACAAAAGGATGAGAAATTCCAATAATTTCAATTTTTTCATTTTCTACATCAATAGAAGCAAAAGTAGAATTGGGGTGATTAAACTTATAAATTGCACCAGAAATCCAAACTTCAATTTCAGCTAATTTATCTTCCCAAACTGAAATTTGATTTGAATTTTTCCCAAGCCATTGCTTAAATTGATTTAAAATTTGAAAATCCCAAGCTAATAAAAAATTTAATAATATTCCAACTAAAAAATTAATTCGAACATCAAAACGCCCCATGATTTCATCCAACTTTTTCACTTCATGAAGAACTCCATTTTCACTATTTAAAAACTGTTCTTGCTCAATTTTGAATTTTTCATTCTCTACTTCTAAAAAACTGTATAATTCCAATTGTTTTAAAATCACTTTAACTCTATCCGATTGCTTTGTAAGAGAATTTGCAACAGAATTTGTACGCTTTAAACTTCTAGCTATTATAGATATATTAATAACTAAAATTGCGCTAAAAACAGAAGTACTAATGACACCAATTGATAGAAGAATAATTGATGAAAAAGCGATAGAAGGTAAAATAAATCTTAATAATTGGAATGTTTTTGACAATTCAATATCTAAAATTGATAATTATTTCAATGAAGATTTAACTTCTTCTTTTCGAACAATACCTTCTGAAATAAATTCTTGACACCAATCTATCTTCTTAGAAAGATCTGTAATACAAATTGTATTCATTTCAATTTGAGCTGTGCCATTTGCTAAGGTATCGGCTAATTTTTCTTTTCCTAATTTTGAAACAGTTCTATTTACTAATTGAAATATACTTTTTTTACCAAATATATCCATATCTAAAGTGAAGGGATGTTTTGCATCTCGGAATTCATTTCCATCTTCAAACATTAACCAATCTCCATGTAAAACCTTAATTTCATTTTCATTTAAACTTAATAACACAAGTTTTTTATCTCTTTTGTATTTAGCTTCTACAGACAAGTGAACTACAAATAGAAATAATCCAAAGAAAAAGATAAAAGCTGGTAAGATCATCCAAGATCCCCAAAACACAAAAAAAGAACTACCAGCAATTAAAAAGAAAAACAAGCGTAAAAAAGTATATAATCTATACTTTTTTTGAACTTTTATTAATTCATTATTAAGTTCTATAATTCTTTTACTATAATAGTTTTCAGCCTCCACGATTTATTTTTTTGCCCAAAGCTAATTAATTTAAAGAAGTTTAGATATTGAATAATAAAGTTTGATGTTATTTTATTTAAAAAATCAAAGATTGAGCATTGCGAATCAAACATCATTTTTTTTTATAACTTTAACCCTATGAGTGATGAAATAAACCGATTAAAGTTGGCGCAATTTGGAAATCTTGAACTTCTTGCTAAACAAGTTGTTGAAGGTTTTATCACTGGAATGCATAAAAGTCCTTTTCATGGATTTTCAGTTGAATTCGCCGAACATCGTCTTTACAATGCAGGGGAATCTACTCGACATATAGATTGGAAACTATATGCTAGAAGTGGGAAGTTTTTCACTAAAAAATATGAAGAAGAAACAAATCTTCGATGTCAAATAGTTATTGACTGCTCAAGTTCAATGTTTTTTCCAAAAGAAAAAGATTTAAATAAGCTTAATTTTTCAATATATGCAGCCGCATCCTTAATTGAACTTTTGAAAAAACAAAGAGATGCAGTTGGAATATCTTTATTTTCAGATAAATTAGAATTACACACAGAAGCAAAATCTTCAATTCTACATCATCGCTACTTATATAGTGAATTAGAAAAAAGAATGAAAGGCTATTCAGAAGAAACTAAAAAATCTACTAATGCAATTCAAGCGCTTCACGATATAGCTGAGTTAAGTCATAAACGAAGTTTAGTTATAGTTTTCTCTGATTTATTAGATGACCCAAGTAGAACCGATGAATTCTTCCAAGCTTTACAACACTTAAAACACAACAAACATGAAGTTATTGTCTTTCATGTTATAGATAAAAAAATGGAAGTTGATTTCAATTTAGAAAATCGCCCTTATACGCTTGTAGATATGGAAACAGGGGAACGAATGAAATTACAACCTGCACAAATCAGAGAGCAATATATGCAATCTATTGGCAACTATTTCAACGAATTAAAACTAAGATGTGCCTCCTACCAAATTGATTTTATGCCTGCTGATATTAACGAAGGCTATAATCAAATTCTATTACAATACCTTTTAAAAAGAGGGAAATTGTTTTAACTCCAGTGAAGGTGGCTGAGTGAAAATTTATGAAGCGCTAGCGAAATAAATTTTGAACCGAAGTCACATTCTTTCAGGTACTTTCACTCCAATTAGACTCATAGAAGAAGCTATAACCTTAGCTACATTTTTACTCAAAACCAAACGCATATTTTTTAATTCAATATTTTCTTCAATTAAAATTGGAATGCTTTGATAGAATTGATTGTAAGTTTTAACTAATTCGAAAATATAATTACAAACCACTGCTGGCGAAAGTTCTCTTCCAGCTTCTTGAATAATTGCAGGATATTCAACTAAAAGTTTAATAACTTCTTTTTCCACTAAAGATAATTCATTTGCTTTCAAAGAATGAGTTTCTCCACCCCTTCCTAATAATGATTTTATTCGAGCATGTGCATATTGAATAAACGGTCCTGTATTTCCATTTAATTCAATAGACTCAGCCGGATCAAACATCATTCGTTTTTTTGGATCAACTTTCAAAAGATAATATTTCAATCCTCCCATTCCAATTAATTCAAACAAATTATTTTTATCCTCGTCAGTCATACCTTCCAAATACCCTCTTTCCTGAGTCATTTCTTTAGCACTCTGAACAACTTCAAACATTAAATCATCAGCATCTACAACCGTTCCTTCACGAGATTTCATTTTACCTGATGGAAGATCTACCATACCATAGGAGAGGTGAGAACAATTATCCGCCCAAGAATATCCTAACTTCTTCAAAATCAAAAACAATACTTTAAAATGATAATCTTGCTCATTTCCAACAGTATAAATCATTCCGCTTAAATCTGGGAAATCATTATATCGATCAACAGCTGTACCAACATCTTGAGTCATATAAACAGTAGTTCCATCCGAACGAAGTAATAATTTTTCGTCTAATCCGTCATTTGTCAAATCAATCCATACAGATCCATCTTCTTTTTTAAAGAAAACACCTTTTTCAAGCCCTTCAAAAACAATATCTTTACCTAAAACAAAAGTATCTGATTCATAATATAACTTATCAAAATCAACACCCATGGTTTTGTATGTTGAAGCAAAACCTTCATAAACCCAGTTGTTCATGGTTGTCCATAACAAATAAGTTTGGGGGTCTCTAGCTTCCCAACGTACCAACATATCTTTAGCTTCTCTCAAAAGATTAGTTTCATTTTTAGCTAGATCTTTAATCTTATCGTCAATACCTTTGATTGCTTTTTCCTCTTTTCCAACTTTCGAATCAGTCAAACGAAGAAATTCTGAAACTACTTTCTCGGAAAACCCATCAAAATCTTTATTTTCCCATTGTTCGATAATTGATTTCGCCTCTGCATTGAATTGTTTATCAAATTCAACGTAGTATTTCCCAACTAACTTATCTCCTTTTAAACCAGTATTAGAAGGTGTCTCACGTTCTCCTTTATCGTTTAATGGAGAAAACTTTTCCCAGGCCAACATACTTTTACAAATATGAATTCCTCGGTCATTGATAATTTGAGATTTAATTACTTTATGTCCATTTGCTTTTAAAATTTCAGAAACAGAGTAACCTAAAAAATTATTTCTCAAGTGACCTAAATGCAAAGGCTTATTAGTGTTTGGCGAAGAATATTCAACCATTATTGTTGGTTTCGAGTTCGGTATTTCAAAACCAAAAGTTGAAAGGTTATTTATTGAATCTAATTGATCGATCCAATAATCAGAGGATATTACAAAATTTAAAAAACCACTAACTACATTGTAATGGGAAATAAAAGTCAATTTTTCCTTAATAAAAGTCCCTATTTTATTCCCTGCATCTTCTGGAGAGCATCGTAAAGCTTTAACAAAAGGAAAGATAACCAAAGTCAAATCACCCTCTACTTCTTTTCTTGTTTTTTGAAATTGAATGATTTTAGAATCTATTACTACTCCAAAAAGGGCTTCTGAATTTTCTTCCAATATTTGTTTAATCTTGCTTTCCATTCTCTTATTTTGTCAAAGTTTCAATAACTACTTCTACTAATTCAGCTGTTACTTCTGCCATTTTATTAATTTTCTCATCTAAACATGGATTCACTTCTACAAATTCGATACAAGCAGTTTTTTCATTTTTAGCAAATGCTGTCAATAATTCTTCAGCTTGTTTTGGTGTTAATCCATTTTCAACTGGCGTTCCTGTACCATGTGAAGTGAAAGCTGGATCCATAGAATCTACATCAAAAGAAATATAAATTAAATCGCAATCTTTCAATTTATCTTCTATTTCAGAAACAACTTTTGCTGTTCCTTTTTCTATTACTTCTGAAACTTCATAGTTTTTAATCCCTAGACGCTTTATTAGAGCATTTTCTTGAGCTTCCGTATCTCTAACGGCAATGAAAATTAAATCTTGAGGTAAAATTTTTGGCGCAACTTCACCAATCGTCTTTAAACGACTCCAAAGTTCAACCGTACTTGTGTCTACATCGTTTATTTTACATTCTAAATTATCATCATTTATAGCAGTCGCTAGAGGCATACCATGAATATTTCCGGATGGGGTCGTAAATGGCGTATGTAAATCAGCATGGGCATCAATCCAAACAACACCTAATCTTTTATCAGGATATGTTGCTTTAATACCAGCAATTGTGCCACCTGCAGAGCCATGATCTCCAGCAATAATCAATGGAAATTTTCCTTGTTTCAAAATCCCTGAAATCTTATGATGCAGTGATTCATAAATTTTTACTAGTCCATCAATTCTTTTAGCAAATTTATAGGAAGTAGGTTGATCTAGTAAATGATTCAAATCTGATATTTCTTCAACTGGAAAATCTCCGAAAAATGATTTATGATTCTTTCTAGCAGCCGTCATTACAGCTCCTGGTCCTAATGATGCACCTCGAGTACCTGCAGTGATTTCAGACTTATTGATTAAAAAAACTATATCTTTGCTCATAAATTTATTCTAATTCTCCAAAAATAACAATTTAATACTTAAAATGTCTTCAAAAACTAAGAATCAAAGTTGATTTAGCATTTTTTTTAAACATAAAAGTGGAAACATAAAGTTTCTTAATTACTTTAGCGTTAAAACAGAATTCTCCTATGAAAACTATTCTATTAATATTACTTTCTTTCTCTTATTTTGCCCAAACCTACGAACCATTTCAAGGAAAACTTGTTTATTCAATTGAGATGGCAGATACATCTCTCCATAAATTCATACCTATTAAAACGATGGTTATTTATACAAATGACACGATCGTAAGAATTGAAAATGAAACTTCGCAATTGGGAAAACAAGTTGTAATAAAACACACAACTCTTAATAAATCGATACTATTAGTTCAGAATGGTAATGAAAAATATGCTATTCAAACTGATCTCAATAAGCAAATAGAAAAAGTAAATAAAGATTCTTTAAATCCAAAACTTGACTACAAAAAGAAATTAGGGAAAAGAAAAATATTAAATCTAAAAGCAAATAGAATCGAGTTAACAATTAAAGGTAAAAAACAAAAAATTGAAATCTTATACCTTAAAAAATACTCTCCTAAATACATTGACGCATACAACGAAATACCTGGACTACCTGTAAGATATTATATAAATACAGATGATGGCGTAGCAGTTTACACATTAGTTTATATAGAAAATGTTAAATTAAACAGGGATCTTTTTGGTGTTCCAGTTGATTATAAAAAAGTAAGTTTTGATCAATTTATGGATGAAGTTATTAAATCGAAAAAGTAACATTCGACTTTAGTAACATTCGACTGTTTAAACTATGCGAATAATCGAATCTTTACTTGCCTGTTGTTAATTATCTTCGTAAGATATTATTACAGTAATGGCATTAGAAAACGAATATAAAAGTAAAAACGATTTCATCCCTAAAGACTCGATAAAAGAAGAGCCTCAAGAGAAAATTTCACAAAAAAAAGAAAAGAAAATTCCGGTTATAAAAAACCCTTTAAAAGATTTCACAGGGCGTTTTGATAAGAAAAAAATGAAAAGCTCTCTAGGTGCTGGAATGATATTATTATCATTTTATTTTTTCCTTGCTTGCTTATCTTATATTTTCACTTGGACAAATGACCAAGACAGGGTTTTAGATAAAACTTTATTTGAATTTTTATTCGAAGATAATTCTGAACCTGTAACAAATTGGCTTGGTAAATTTGGTGCTTGGTCTTCTCACTTGTTTATGTATAGATGGTTCGGCTTATCTTCTTTTGGGTTATGCTTTTTATTATTCATATCTGGAGTTAAAGTTCTTTTTGATATATCCTTAGTTCCAGTTAAAAGGTCTTACGCAATTGTTTCAATTTTAATGGTATTGGCTTCACTTTTTTTAGGCTTTTTCGCTAATCAAGTAAACTATCTTGGAGGTTCTTTTGGGTATCACATAAATAATTGGTTAAAACTTTCT
>CALPSU020000137.1 GCA_943326315.2 Chryseobacterium gleum | reverse complement strand
TAAATTGTCAGATGTGATGGGGATTCAACCATCGTTTATCGTGGGTACAGTTTGTTTCGCATACTTAACTTTCTTCGCTGTTTATGTAAATCGTTTATTGAAGAAGCAAGGGATTGCTTGTGACGAAGAAGTTGGTGGGGGACATTAATTAAACTCATTCAAAAATCCGCTCCGCTGGAAATGTTTTCCTGCGGTTTTTTGTAATTGACAACCGAAGCATTATTAGATTTGGATTTGCATCTGCCGCCCCCCCACTTCGCTGGAAATGTTTTCCTGCAGTTTTTTGTAATTGACAACCGCAGCAATATTAGATTTGGATTTACAATTCATAAAATAAAACCTTTATCTTATTATGGAAAATTTTCCTAAAATTCATATTTATTACAGAAAATGAATTTGCTTATAAACACAAAAGTTTTCTTTATCTTATGATAAAAGAAAAATTTGATGTTTTATTTACCATAAGAAATGAAATTTAAAAGATATATTGATTTTAATAAATTTTCATAAACTGAATTCAGTATATTTGTTTGAGAACGATTTAAAATAATAATTATATGAGAACTTCAATTTTAACAAGTACTGAAGAACCAACAGATAAACAATTGTTTAAATTAATGAAAGAAGTTGTTCAAGAAGCAAAATCAAGTGCCAAAAAATCTCAAAAATCATTAGAAAAAACAATTGCATTAGAAATAAAAAAAGCAAAACAGATTTTTAAAATCTCAAAATGAATTATTAGAAGTCGAAATAAACCATCAAATCATAAAAATGAGTGAATTATTCATTATCCCAGACGAAGTTATCGTTGGTAAAATTTATCAAATTAGAAAACAAAAAGTAATGCTAGATAGAGATTTAGCAGAACTTTATGATATAAAAGCAATTAGATTAAGAGAACAAGTAAAGAGAAATAATAATCGATTTCCTGACACCTTCATGTTCCAACTTACAGAAAAAGAGGTTGAATCAATGGTATCGCAAAATGCGATACCTTCAAAACAACACTTAGGTGGTGCATTACCATATGTATTTACCGAACATGGAGTGTTACAATTATCTAACGTACTTAAAAGTGAAAGAGCTGTTCAAATTAGTATAAAGATTATCGAGGTTTTTGTGAAAATACGAGAAATGCTTTTAACTCACACGGACATATTATTGCAATTGGAAAAAATGAGCAAAACAATAGATGGTCAGGATGATAGAATTGATATGATTTATAACTATTTAATGCAATTTGTAGAACAATCAAAAACACCTAGAAAAGAAGTAGGTTTTAAAACTAAAAACAATAATAAAGATTTTTAAAAAATGAAAATCGAACAATACATCCCTTTCGACAAAGATATTTTACTTGAGAAACAAATAGCTTTGAATTCCTTTTCAGAAATTGAAAAAGGGAAATTTGAAAAGTTATTTGAAATTTTAGAACATTACTTTCACGATCAAGGCTTTAATTTAATTCAAAAAATTAAACGAAATTACGCTGCTTTTGACCCGGATAAATTAGAGCATGAACGAGAAGAATACAGCGATAAAAGCGATTTAAAAGAATTCAAACAAACCTTAAATCAGGTTTTGGACCGTGCAAATTATAATGAAATTGATCAAATAGTATTAAATGAAGCGATTGAAAATGCTGATTTAGTTGGTTTACAATTGAAAATTAATTTCGACGATTTCGAAGAATATTCGGTATACGCTAGAGGTCACCATACAACAACAGAAAAAGTAAAACGCTATATCTTTTGGGAGAATGAGATAGTTCTAGAATATTATGACTTCGTAGTTATTTACATCAAATACAAAGATCAAAATTATTTTGAAAATCAAAAGATAAAGGTAGATAAACTTCCATTTTCACCTGGATGTGCGATTGTGAAAATATTCAAGAAAGTCCCTAAAAACGATTTAGAAACAATTTTCCCGAATGCCGTTCCTAAAATGTCGTTGAAAGACAAACTACTTTTATGGATTCCAGGATTAGCCGGGGGAATATCATTACTAACAGCAAAAGTAATCCCATCTATAGTTGTAATGTATGCAGCATATAAATCAGGAGAAGTATTAAATATAAGTAATAGTAAAGCATCGTTAATTCAAGGATTAATAGCGCTTGGAATACTAGGAGCATATTTGTTAAGACAATACAATAACTATATAAGTAAGAAAATCAAGTTCTCAAAATTGCTTTCAGACAGTTTATATTTTAAGAATTTAGGTAATAATAGTAGTGTATTTCCTGCATTAATAGATACTTCCGAAGAAGAAGAATTAAAAGAAACAATTTTAGCTTACGCATTTTTAAATAAAAGTAAAGATCCTTTAACAGCGGAAGAATTAGATAATCAAATTGAAAAATGGTTTTTAGATGAATTCCAAATGCAACTAGATTTTGACGTTGAAGATGCCTTATTTAAACTTAAAAGCATTGGAATAGGATCAGAAGAAAACGGAAAATGGACGGTTTTGAATTTAAACGATGCACTTATTCGAGTAGATGAATTGTGGGACGGGATTTTTAATTATAACCAAGAGAAAAGCTAGAGAAATGAAAGAATCTTTTCATACTATGCTTCTTCAATATATAGAAGAATATAAGCTGCACTTAGTTGATCAAAAACTCGTATTAGGGGCAATAAATGGCAATCTAAGAGTTGCAAATCTTTTTGTAAAACACATTCACAATTTTACGAATTACACATGCTTTGAAGATATAAGTGTTGCTCATGCAACAACGAAATTTTTAGCACATGTCAAATGGGATGGGCTATCCGATTGGCAACCAAAAGAAATCAAACTAAAATTAAAAGGATTTGTTGAATTCTTAGACTCAAAAGGTATGAAGAATGAGGCTATATTAAAATGTTTATAAAAAAATTACCTAAAAACTTCTTTGGTGGTACTTCTTATTCGATCACACAAAAAATCTGTTGGTAAATCATTATCATCTTTTCCAAACGGATCTTCTATTTCTTCAGCTAACACTTCAATACTAACCAATACATAAAATATAAAAGTTGCAATTAAGGCAGAAAAATAACCGAAAATGGTTACAAATGCTAATGGTAAAGTTGTAACGTAAATGAAAATAAATTTCTTAATAAATAAACTATAAGAAAAAGGAATAGGAGTGTTTTTAATGCGTTCACAAGCACCCAAACTATCCATAAATTTATTGCAATTTTTATCTAAAATGATAAATTCTTGTTCTGAAATAGTTCCTTTCTTTTTTAGATCAATTAAACGTTGATAGATTAACTGAGAAATTGCTAAAGGCTTGTGAACTTTTTCTTTTATAAATTGTATTTCACTTTCTAATATTTCTAATTCATCAAATTTAACTCCTTTTCTTAAATGTTCTTTAGCAGAAAACACAAAGTTTGGAATCATTCTCATAAAGAAATCTCGGTCTTCTTTATCGGTTAAAATAGCGGCTAATTTAACCGATAAATTGCGAGTATCATTAACCATTTCACCCCATTTTTTTCTTCCCTCCCACCATCTATCATAAGCAGTATTGGTTCTGAATATTAAAAGGAGTGATATAACAAAACCAACTAACGAATAAACAGAAATTAATTTTTCAAGTATTACAGCTGTAGGAAAAAAATGAAGAACTAAAAAAGCAATAAATAATGTGAAAGCACCAATATATATAATTTCTTTCCAAAGCATTCTCAATGTATCACTCTTTTGAAGAGCAAAAATCATATGCAACCAACTTTTTGGATTGTAGTTAATCATTTCACTTTATATAAAACAACACTACTAAAATCAGGAAACAAAAGAATAATAAGGAGCAATCATCCAATAAACAATAACACCCGTTACTGCAACATAAAACCAAATTGGCCAAGCGAAACGTGTCCATTTTTTATGTTTTTCAAAATTACCTTGCCAAGCAAATAGATAGGTGAATAGAACGATAGGAACAACTATTATACTTAATAAAATATGAGAAATTAGTAAAGTATAATAAATTCCTTTAAAATCACCTCCATATGTTGTCGGGTCACTTGTCATGTGATAAGCTACATAACAAGCTAAAAATATTAAAGACAATAACAATGAAAGGCGAATATATCGTCTGTGCGCAACTTGATTCTTTCTTTTTATTGCGACTAAAGCGAAAAGCAAATAAACTGCTGTAACACCATTTATTGTAGCGTAAAATTTAGGCAAGAAATTTAGATTAACTCCAGGAATTTTTACACCAAAAAGAATAGCTACAACTAATGGAATAGCAATTGAAGCTGTGTAAATAGAAATTTTTGCTGTTTTTAATTTTTTCGGGTCAGTTAATTGCGTATTCATATTTTAGTAATTTACGTAAATCTTTTTCTAATTTATTGACTTCTTTGGGATCAGTACCCAAGTATACACCTCTAACATAGCCATCTTTATCTACCAAAGCAAATGCAGCAGTATGTGCATATCCCCCAGCAGCAGAAGCATCTTGACCAGCAAATATTTGAAAGTTATTAATACCTAAATCGTGAGTTCTAGCTTCATTTCCGGTAAAAAATTGCCAGTTTTTTGCATTAATTTTATGAACTTGAATGTATTTTCTTAGTTGTTCAGGCGTATCGTATTTTGGATTGATAGAGAATGACATATACTGAATATGTTCATTTATGTCTTTTGTCATTCCATTTAATCGTTTCATTTGCTCAGTCATTTTTGGACAAATTGTTGGACAACTGGTGAAAAAGAAATCGGCAATCCAAATCTTACCTTTCATTTCAGAAGAATGTATCAGTAAAGAATCTTGATTTAAATACGAAAAATCAATCATCTTGGGATAAACCGTATCTGCAACTTCTTTTCCATTTACCATTGAATAAACAATGTCATAATTACCAACAAAAGGTAAAACTCTTGATTTCTTTTCCGAATGATTACAAGAAATCAGCGTGATCAATAAAATGAAAGGAATTAGTAATTTCATTTTTTAGTCTCTAATGCATTTTTACGTGCTTTATCATATTGTTTTTGAAGTAATGCTATATGTTGGTACATTCTTCGAATTGTGCCTTCTGAAGTACCTCTATTAACCATTCTTAGATTGTTTTGTTTATCTAATAATAACATTAACTCAGTATATGCTTCTCCACCAAAATAATCTTTACCTTTTTTAAGCAAAGTTTGTTTATTGTATTTAAAATTATAAACTTCTTTAGCGTTACCTTTTGCTAAAAACCAAATGCTTGGATCATAACCTTCTACATTATCTTTTAATGATTCTGTTAACGTTGAAACATCATCTACGGGATTTCCTTTACCATCCGTTACAAAAGAAATTAACTTAACTAATTTCAATTTCTTTTTATTCTTACGAATATGCTGATAAATAGCCTGATCTAAATGCCACATAGATACAGCACAACTATCTGGACAAGTTTTTTGTAAAGTAGTTATTACAACAACCTTACCTTTAAAATCTTTCGAAGAATAGTTTTTACCTAGACCATCTTCAAAATGATAGTCAACAGCTTTACCATAATTAGGCAATTCTTTAAACTTATGATTACAACCTCTTGTTGATAGAAAAACCAACAAAAAAGCCGGTAAAACTAAAATAAGTATTGCTACAATTTTACTTTTACCGGCATTCGTATTTTTTGCCATTATAGGAAAATAAATTATTAAACTCCGTATTTTTCCAAAGCAGCTTTAACAGCAGTTGATTCTGTCAAGGCAATGAAAATTAAATAAATAATAAAGATTATGTAAGGAACCAAAACTATATATTTCAATGATTTTTTTTCATGACCTAAGTGCATAAAAGATAAAACAATATATCCAGCTTTAAAAAGCGTTAAACAAATGAATGTCCATTTAAAAAATGTCCAATAATCACTATTTTGTTTTATAACAGCCCCACAAAAAACCTCAAAAATTGTAATTGCTGTTAATATAGCTGTTACTTTCCAAATGGTTTTACGTTTCTGAACTCCTTCTTCTTCGCTATGATGTGCTTCTAAAGAATATTCTATAATATCATCTCTTTCCATGATAGATTTTTTTAAAAATTAATTAAACAAGATAGAAGAATGTAAATACAAATACCCAAACTAAATCGACAAAATGCCAGTATAATCCAGTTTTTTCAACCATTTCGTAGTGACCTCTTTTGTGGTAAGTTCCTTTTAAAACACCTAATAAAATAATGATATTAAAACAAACACCTGAGAATACGTGAAAACCATGAAAACCAGTTATAAAGAAAAAGAAATGACCATATTGTTGAGGACCATATTCATTTTCTTTTAAATTAGCTCCATAAATAACTTTATGAGCGTCTCCAGAATTAATAGACTCATAATATAATTCACTTGCTTCAGCACCTTCAATAGTTTCACCAGTTTTATGGGTGCTACCATTTTTCTTAATTACTAATTTCATGTGTTTATCAGCAGCTTTATTTACTTTCGCTAATGAACCATCGTGTAATCTAATAATACCTTTTTCAATATCCCCATGTTCAACAGCATGTTGATATTGATGCATTAAATCTCCTTCGAATTCATCTTTAACGACAGCTCCTTTTTTGTAGTGATCACCAGCTTCAATAACTGTGAAGTTTTGTAATTCACCAAAGTGACCTTTTACAATTGCTTGAGATCCATCAGATAATTCAACTTTACCGAATTCTGAACCATGGATAAAGTGACTCCATTCCCATGCTTGAGAACCAACGAAAAAGAAACCACCAATAATAGTAGCAATCATCCATTTTGTAACACCTTTTCTGTCCATTCTATGTCCTGCTTCAACAGCAAGTACCATTGTT
>CALPSU020000136.1 GCA_943326315.2 Chryseobacterium gleum | reverse complement strand
CTAATTACTGAATTCAAGGATATTCCAAAAAATAATAAAACAGACCTATCTGAGAAATTGGCAGAAATATTAGATAATATAAATTACCTACATCCATTTAGAGAAGGAAACGGAAGAGCTCAAAGAGAGTTTTTAAGGTTGTTAGCAAAAGAAAAAGGTTTGACATTAAATCTCAATCCACCCGATAATAAAAGTGTTTATGAAAGATATATGAAGGGAACAATTGAGAGTGATATTGACCCAAAATATAAAGGACAAATTTAACCGAATAAAAAAAACGAACCTTTCCAATGTTCATAAAGGACTTATTAAATGAAAATAATTAAAATAAAATGAAGAAAGAAAAAATAATATTTTGGTCAGCGACAATAATAATCGCTTTATTTGAAGGTTTAATGCCTGCACTAACTTCACAAACAGAATTAGCAAAAGAAGGTATTAGACATTTAGGTTATCCCGAATATTTCGGAAACGCCTTAGTAATTTTTAAAATATTAGGTGTTTTAGCCTTAGTTATTCCAAAATTTCCAAATAGAATTAAAGAGTGGGCTTATGTAGGTTTTGCTTTTGACTTTATATTTGCAACAATTAGTCACGGATCGGTTGACGGAATAAATGGTCAAACATTTTTTCCATTATTTGTATTCGGTATTTTGGCAGTTTCTTATATTTACTATCACAAATTAAACCCTACCAAAAATGAATTATAATAAAATTATTCCGAGCCTTTGGTTTAGCACAGATAAAGGCAAAATTTCAAAAGTTGTTGAATATTACAAATATATTTTTGGGGTCAATTTTGAAGAAGTTTACATAATGACTCTTGGAGAGACACCAAGTGGAAATACAGAAATGTGTCAAGTGAAAATTTTTGGACAAAAATATTCTTTTATGAATACAGAAAAAGAACATCATCAATTTAATGACGCTTTAGCATTTACTATAAATTGCGATGACCAAAATGAAATTGACAAATTTTGGAACTATTTTATCCAAGATGGAGAAGAAGTACAATGTGGCTGGTGTATAGACAAGTATGGTCTTCGGTGGCAAGTATTACCGACAAATTTTGGAGAACTAATGAGTAAACCAAATGCATGGGAAGTAATGATGAAGCAGAAAAAAATTGTAATTGAGGAATACTTAGAGTAAATAACAAACCGATAGCATCACATATAGCTATCAGTCAAGACATTGCAGGTGAGATACTTTTGTGCGTTTAGAACAAACTTTTGTTTTTCAAACGAGCTGAATCCCTTGCCCTTTCCTCCGCTTATGCGTTTTCGTTGGGGTACAATTGCTAGAAAAATTCTCTCTTCATGCCTGAGGAATATCGGGAAGATTTAAATTTTAGCTTCGAAATTTAAATCACAACGAAAAAAAGCACAAATACATTGAACAATTTATAAAGGAGAATACAAACATTTAAAGTGTTTTTGAGATACTATTTTAGATGTCTAAAACTAAATTAGACAAATATTTTATGAAAAACATAGATAAAAAAGTTTAGAAAATTCCTATCGCTTCTTTGATACAGACGATATTAACAAAATCGAAGTTGGAACAACAAAAGGTTTGAAAGACATTCATATTTATTTGTTTAACGAACTATATGACTTTGCTGGTCAAATTCGCTCAAAAAATATATCAAAAGGTGGTTTTAGATTTGCAAACGCTTTGTATTTGAATGAAATTTTGGTCAAAATTGAACAAATGCCCGAAAATACTTTTGAAGAAATAACAGCAAAATATGTAGAGATGAATATTGCTCATCCATTTATGGAAGGAAATGGAAGAACTATGCGTATATGGCTTGATTTACTCCTAAAAAACAAATTGAAAAAATTAGTAAACTGGCAATTTGTCGATAAATCGCTTTATTTACAGAGCATGGAAAGAAGTCCTGTTAACGACCTTGAATTAAGAACCTTACTTTATTCTAATTTAACGGATGAAATTGACAATAGAGAAGTTATTTTTAAGGAAATAGAACAATCTTATTATTATGAGGGTTATCAAAAAGAAGATGACGAGGAAGAATAATTCTAGTCTGACAAAATTCAAAAACTTCAGAAACTACTCATAAATTTCGATCACAGCAATTTACAACAGAGAGCGCCCATATTTAGCAAACAGTTAGGGTGCAAAAAAGTTCATAAGAAATTAATTTATATTTTGTATTTAGCTAAAAATGCCAATGGAGTCATTCCAACATTCTTTTTAAAAAATCTTACAAAATATGAATTGTCAAAATAACCTAATTCTTCACCAATTTGAGTTACATTTAAATTTGAATAAAATAACATTCTTTTTGCTTCAAGAATAATTCGTTCACATATTAATTGTGTACTCGTTTTTCCAATGCAACTTTTTGTAACTCTATTTAAGTGTTTTTCTGTTATGTTTAATTTGGATGCATATTCTTTGACAAATTTTTCATTTCTGAAATTCTCTTCGATTAAATCCTCAAACTGTATTAATTTCGTTAAATAGGTTTGGTTTTTAATGTTTCCTAAAGGGGTCTTGACTCTAGAAATTTCTATATAAACTAACAGAATTAGTGAATGAATTTTTTGCCATTTTAAAAAATCATTTTTCACATATTCTGTAACTAATTCATTCATTATAAATTTGATTTTGTTTAATTGCTTTTCATTCAGTTTAAAACAGGGTGTTCCTTGAAAAGAATTGTAAAAATGAAAATCTTTAATACTTAAAGAAATAAACCCCCGATCAAAGAATTCTCTAGAATGAAAAAACACAAATCCATCAACATCATCTGACAATTCCCAATAATGCATTTGACCTGGTTTTAAAACAAATAAGGATCCCTCTTCAATTTTAAAGGTTTCAAAATCTACTTCGTGTTTACCTATTCCCTTAGTAAATAGGATAACTAGGAAAAAGTCATGTTTATGAGGGAAATTAGTAAAATGATGGCTTTTAACATGCTTATTTAAATAATTAGTGTAAAAATCGCCTTCATTATTTAAAATTTCAAATTTGTTTATGCTATATATTGGAAGTTCATTCTTCATAATCAAAAATACAAAAATGTCTTAATAATACCATTATTGGAGTGATATTATATAAGAATTTACTTTTCAATAATTAATTTTGATGCATGAAATTAAATAACAAAAAAGTAAATTTTATTCTCAACGTTTTTAACGAAAAATGTCCTAAATGTAGCAAGGGATATGTATTCAAACAAAATGTAAGCATTTTTAATTTGCCTATCATGAATGATGAATGTGAAAAATGTAATTATCATTACGAAAGAGAGCCTGGATATTTTTTAGGAGCAATGTATATAAGTTATGCACTTGCTGTGCTACAAGGTTTAATTACTTTTTTAATTTCACACTATGCATTTCCATTTCTTTCAACATTCTATGAGACATTGATTGTAATACTTATTATTATAATTTTGGGCCGAAAAAATTATAAATTATCTCGTGTGATTTACATTCATATTTTTCCATGGTAAGCTTTTGTATGCAAGACTTTACATTTTTAATAACTTTAAAACACAGTCGATTTAACGAAACATAAAACTAAATAATGAAAAAAATATTAGCCTTTTTAAGTTTATCTCTAGGAATAACTTTAACTGTTAATGGACAAATCAATATTCCCAAAATTGTGCTTAATCACTTATTAATAGTAGTAGATTCAACAACTTATCAAGAAATTTTAAAGTCCAAGATACTTAATTCAAATTTTGCGTATTCACATGAAAAAAAACTTAAAGGTTATAGTGGAATCTATATTATCGGTCAAGATAATTATATTGAAATTTTTAACCCTAAAAGTATTCAAAATGAAATCAATAAACCGGGTACTTCTTGGATTTGCCATTCATCAATGAAAGTGAATCATTTGAAAAGGCTTACTATTCCAGAAAAGAAAATGATTGAATATTCTTCAGATGATGAATTTGACTATTTATCACTTTATTTTCAAGACTCGACAAATTTATTTACGACTTGGGAAATGAATAAAAATCATTATGAAAATTGGTCTAAAAAAACATTTAGCGATTCAGTAACTTTTATGCCTATTGATTATAATAGTCCGGCAGAATCAGACTCATCTAGAAATTATTTGTTTAACGATGTAGTTGGAATCAATGTTTCAATGAATAATTCAGATTCTTTAAATGTTTTGGATTATATGACACTTATAGGATATTCAAAAACACTCTCAAATGAAAATAAATTAAGGTTTTCTAACTCAATTGACTTTATAGAATTAGATTTCC
Organism: Chryseobacterium gleum; assembly: GCA_943326315.2. Classification (GTDB taxonomy): domain Bacteria; phylum Bacteroidota; class Bacteroidia; order Flavobacteriales_D; family Crocinitomicaceae; genus CAIUKX01. The sequence goes on along the minus strand of CALPSU020000136.1, from coordinate 2,557 downwards.
ACAAAGAAAAAGAGATCCCTAGAATAACTAGAATTTATATGAAACTAAATAGTAAGAATAAATCTGAACGAATTCAAATAGGGAATTCCGAAATAGTTATTGAAGGAGACAAAGGAATTTGGGAACTAGAAAAAGTAAAATCTAATAAAAATTAAAGCCGAAATTGTTTACCATAACCTTTTAACTAAAGTATGTTAAACCCGAAAGAGGCATCTCATAAGAGTCGTTTGGAGACAAAGGGCGGACTTTGAATTAAATAGCTTGTTCGACAGACCAATGTGCAAATTCTATAAATTAAATACCATATAGAATCTATTCGCTGGACCACTAAAAAAATTGAACAAAAGAAGAAAATCTCAATAATCTCTGTTATATGTTACTTTTTCTATGATTTAATTATCTTAGCTTTCTAATGTAAAGCATTTCACACTTTAGCAGTAGGATTAATAAACGTTATTAGTAATTAATACGGGATAAACAAGTGAAAGTAAAACACTTTATTTTTTTGATAATTTCTCTGCCGACAGTTTTGTTTGCACAGACAAGAATTGTTGTAAAAGACAATTTATCAGGCAAAACAAGAGAACTTAAAAAAGGTAAACTTATAGGAATACTCACAATTTCCAACGACACATTAAAATATGCAAACAGAGACTCATATCCAGACAATAGCTACTGGTATTTAAAAAGTTTTACGGACACTTCACTAACAATAGAATTTAAAAGGACTTATGAGACTAAGACATTTGATTTTAAAAACATAAAATCAATATCTTTCAGAAGAAATGAAAGTACAGGTAGCCCCGTTGCGCTTGCAGCTGGAGGACTTTCGTTAGTAATAACATCACCATTTATTGGTATAAATAGTAACAATTATAATTTTAAACAAGCAGGTTTAGCTTTTGGAGTAGGTGCCGGATTATTAACAATTGTTTACCTTACGACAAGAAATAAAGACTTACTAAATTTTACTATAATTGGTGCAAAATAATTTATTAATGTATCGCAGTGTTTATTTCTTTATGAATTATATAAATAACGAGAAATTAACTGATGGATAACACGGATTTTGATTTATAATGAAGACATTTAAAATTGAAACATTTTGCAATTAATACACCTTTTACTTGCAGACAATTTCATTTTCAAAACGAAAATATAAAGCTAGATAAAGTTATAAGACATGTTAAAAGAAAACAATTAATTGATAAAAATGAAGGAAGATAACATTACCAAATTTACTATTATTATTTGTGCAACTTTTTTCATAAGTTCTTTGACTCAGAATGCGTATTGTACAAATGACTGTAAAAGTTCTTTAATGGTTTTACTAGTTGGACTTTTAGGAATTTTGACAGAAATAGGTGCAATTGCAAGTTTAATAATTGATAAAATTAATGGACATTCAAGTTCAGTTAGTAATAATATAGGAGCAACGTTTACTTGGTTGGCTAATCCGATATTACTTTTTTCCATGATTCTTTTAAGACATAGTATTAGGACTGCATTAATACTTAGTTTAGTTTCAACAATGTTAATTTTATACTTTTTGGTTTTTGACAAAGTTCTAGACAATGAGGCAGGTCATTACATCAAAGTTTCAGAATTAAAATTAGGTTATTGGCTTTGGTTACTTAGTTCATTGACAATTTTGTCGGGAAGTTTAATAATTACAAAAATGAGAATAAAGAATAATGAAAAGAAAAGTTTGTAGTTTTAAAATAAGAGTAGGAATAAATTATTAAATAAAATAAAAATGAAACAATTTCTGTTAATGGCAACAATGTTGCTAACATTTGGTCTTTTGTATGCACAAACAAAAGTCTACAAAGGTACAAGCTCATATTCAAGCGATGTAATTTGTAATCTCAAAAATAGTAAGGTTTACAAAACAACATCAAGCTATTCTTCGGATGTGATTTGTAATGTGAGCGGAAACAATGTCTACAAAGGCACGAGTTCCTATTCAAGTGATGTCCTTTATAATGTATCAGAAGGCAAAGTGTATAAGGGAACTTCATCTTATAGCAGCGATATCGTTATGACCATTAAAGACGGTAAAATCTACAAAGGAACATCAACCTATAGCAGTGATGTTATCGCAACAATTAAGGAAGGAAAAGTATACACTGGCAACTCAAGTTATTCCAGTGATATTCAATTTTCAATTGATGGATATGTTACTATAGTAGAATTTGCGGCTATTTGGCATGCAGTAAAATACTCATACTAAAATGAAACAAGACGACTATTTTCTAAAACAAATTGACCTTTTAGGAAGAATTTTAGGCAAAATCGTAAGTGACCTTTTAAAACTTAAAAGTAAAGGCGAAATAATGGAAAGTATTGAAATTACTACTCAAGCACTTAAAAACGAACTTGACCTAAATTTAAATGAAATTTTACTCTTAAATAATGATAAGTTTGTAACATTTCTCAAAGAAGAAAAGAAATTTAATAGTGAACATTTAGAGAAAATAGCTGAAATTCTATTCGTTTTAGGTCATGACCACGTTTCAGAAAACAGAATAAATATTTTAGAAAAAAGCTTAACAAT
>CALPSU020000135.1 GCA_943326315.2 Chryseobacterium gleum | reverse complement strand
TTAATTTAGAAGGATCGATGTATATAACGTTTTTAGAAAAATCAGAAGGCAATTTAGATACTTCTTCAATGTTTAAAGTAGGAAGAATTGTCGAAATAGATTCTTTTTGTATTAATTGAAAATCAGTTTCATTTCTGAAGATACTTTCAAACGGATGAAGAGTGGAATCTAAAACTATTTTTTTTCCTTTTTGAGAACGTCTTAGTTTATTGAGTTCAATAGCTAAACTTGCTTTTTGACCTAATTGTCTAAGAAGTTCCACTTTTTCATTTTCAGACAGTGAATCGAAGACATTAAAAGTCAGATTTTTAGCTTCAACGAATTGTTTGAAAATGGGATTAATTTGTGATTCTAATTCGAATTGAGTCTCTTGAAATTTTTGAACGAGTAATAAAACACTTTCATTTAAATCTGGAATCGTGGTATGAAGTTCGGGTAATAGAATATTTCTAAGAATGTTTCTAGTGTATTTATTCGTTTTATTCGTATAATCTTCTCTCCAATTTATATTGTTTTCAGTAGCGTATTTAATTATTTCTTCTTTTGAAAAATCAAGTAATGGTCTCACAAATTGATCATGTTCACTTGGCATACAAGCCATTCCCATTATTCCTGATTTCCTTGCTAAATGCATGAAAAAAGTTTCAATTTGATCGTCTTTATGATGACCTAATGCAATGAAATTAGTAGGGGATTGAATTCTTTTTTCTTCAAAAAAAGCGTATCGAACTTTTCTAGCAACTTCTTGAAGATTACCTCCTTTTGAATCTAGAATAGGCTGTAAATCAATTTTTTTTAGATGAAAAGGAATAGAAAGAGATTCACATGTTTCTTTAACTAAATTCATATCCCTTTCAGAATCTTCTCCACGCAATTGATAATTGACATGTAGAACTTCGAGTTTCCAATTTGCTTTGTGAAAGATTGAAAGAAGAGTCATGGAATCCACGCCACCACTGCAAGCTAAAAAGATAGTTTTAGTAGAAAGGTGTGACCATTTTTTGGAGATATGTTGAAATAAATCACTCATTCATGCCATCTAATATCCGTTTAACTTTCACTAAACATTCTTCATATTCTTTTTCAGGGTCCGATAGATCTGTAATTGCTCCACCAACGGAACATGAAAGGTATTTATTTTTTTGATTATAAAGTAGAGAACGAATAACAACATTAAAATCGAAATCACCATTTGGTTTAATATATCCAATAGAACCTGAATATAGCCCTCTTTTAAAAGATTCATGTTCTTCTATAAGGTTCATGGCCCTAATTTTCGGAACTCCAGTCATTGAGCCCATTGGAAATGTAGCCTTTATAATATCCATGAAAGAAGTTTTAGAATCAATTTCACAAGAAACTCTAGAGATCATTTGATGAACAGTCTCGAAACTGTAAATTTTACATAATTCCTCTACCGTTACAGTGTTCTTAGTTGCAATTTTAGATAAGTCATTTCTTACAAGATCAACAATCATTATATTTTCAGCCCTTTCTTTTGGGTCATTTATTAATTTGTTTTTTAATAATTCATCCTCATCCAACGATTGCCCTCTTTTAGATGTTCCCTTGATTGGTTCAGTTATTAATTTTGCACCTGTTTTTTTTAGAAATCGTTCAGGGCTCCCACAAAAAACGGAATATTCATCAAACTTAATAAAGGAAGAGAATGGTGCTTTTGTAATTTTATTTAGTTTTAGATAGGTAGAAAAGGAATCTTTAATTTCAACATTTTCAGCATAATATTCTTGACAAAAATTTATTTCATAGATATTGCCAAGTTGAATGTGAGATTTTAATTTCGCTACTTGTTCTATATATTCTTTTTTATTAATTCTAGGTTTAAAATTAAATTTATGCGGTTGAATAATTCGATCTTTTTGCTTAGAAAAAAAATCAGTAAGAAAATCTATACTTTCTTCATCTTCCTTTCCTTGAACAAATTTGAATTCAGAATTTGTTAATTCTACTACGTATTTTGGCACCCAAAAATAAGCATCTGGAAATTCTAATCTATCCTTGTTTTTTGAAGAAAGGTTTTCGAATTCATTTTTTAAATCGTAGCCTAAAAATCCAAAAATATATTTATTAGTATGATTTTGGATAAAGGTATTTAGTAAAGTATAAGCATTTCCAAAAGATAATTTTATTTTTTCACCTTCACCAAATGCTACTATTCCAGTTCCATTGTTACTGTTTAAATATGAGATTGGAAATTGAAACATAAAATAAATTGAAAAAATATTTTGAATTCAAATTTAAGAATTAAGAATTGAATTAGATGATATTAAATTCTTAAATTTGAAACAGATTCTAACCTAGAATAATTGTATGTTGTACAGGTTTTTAAAAATAGTTGTCGGAATTGGGATACGTTTTTATTATAAAGAAGTAAAGATTTTAAACGAAAGCTCCTTATCCCATTCTGGGCCACTTATTATTATTGCAAATCATCCAAATACATTAATGGATGCTATGATGATCGGATATGCTTCAAAAAAGCCTATTTACTACATGGCAAAAGGCACCTTGTTTAATTCAAAATTTAAGTTGTGGTTACTTCGTAGTTTGAATATGATACCTATTAACAGGCAGGGTGAAGGAACTACAAAAGGTGTTTCAAATCAAGATTCATTTGAAGCTTGTTATTCAGTATTGGAGCAAGGTAAAACATTAGTTGTTTTTCCAGAAGGTACAAGCTTTTTAGAACGTAAATTGAGGGAGTTAAAGTCTGGAACAGCTAGAATTGCTCTAGAAGTTGAGAAAAGAAATGATGGTAAACTTAACTTGATGGTATTACCTTTAGGATTGAATTATTTAAAAGCAGAAAAATTTAGGAGCTCTGTTTTAATAAATGTTGGTCAAAAACTACCAGTAATTGAGTTTTTAGAAAGCTATAAAAAAGATCCAGGTAAGTCTGCTAAAAAGTTAACAGAAAAATTTAGAATTAATTTAGAAACAGTACTTGTAAATTCTCACACGAAGGATCAAGAGTTGTTAGTAGATGAATTGTCAGAATTACTTTCTTCAAAATATTTAAAATCATATGAAAAGGGTGTGGAAGCTGATATTTCATTCTTGAAAGAAATTCGCAATAAAGTAGAAGAAATTCAATTGACAAAACCATCAAAAATACTTGAAATCCAATTGCTTGTTCAAAATATTCAATGGAGATTAAGAAAGTTAGATGTACGTGCAGATTTTTTAGATCGTAGATTTAAGTCTGTTATGTTTTTTAGGCAAATGTTATTCTCAATAGTTTTTTTAATAGTAGGCTTACCATTTTTTATTTTTGGACTTTTGCATAATGGAATACAATTTAAATTAACAGACTTAATCGTTCCAAAAATCACAAAAGATGTTGAGTATTTCGCACCAATAGCAGTGCTTTTAGGATTGATTTTTTACCCACTATTTTACACTTTCTTTTTGATTATTGGATCACATTTAATAGATTTTAGCTTAATTATAAAAATATTCTATATTGCTTTAATGCCAATAAGTGGTTTATTTGCGTATTGGTTTAATAAATATTTAAAGCATATTTCTTACAAATGGAAATATATTCTATTAATGATCAATGATCAAAAAGCTTTACTCGAATTGCAGGATAAGCGAAATCAATTAAGGGCTATTATTTTTGAAAAATAAAGCAGTATCTAAAAAGAGTAATATTTAACTTTCATTTTTTTAACAACTGATTCTGAATTTGTTCCTGAGTTCCAGACATAGGTTTTATAAAAAACATTAGAATCTGGAGTAACATCGAATGCAATAGTCATTTTTCTAGGAGTTTGATATAGAAGATCTCCAAAATTATAACTTCTATATACTTTTTCTTTTGAATCTGAAATTACTAGATTAAGATTTGGGTCGCCATGTTTACCTCCAATTTCTATATCAATGATAATTTTTCTAATATTGTTTAAAGTATCGCTAATAACAGCATTTGAAAAAGGAGCTAGTTCGCCAGTTTTTTGTTCACCAATTTGTTTTTTTATACTAATTAGTTTCCAATTACTTTTAATTTCTACTGACGGGGCAATCGTTTTCCATTGAAGAAAATATTTCCAATAACTCTCAGTGTTAGTTTCACCGCCTCTATGAATACTTTTTTGAATTTGATAACACTGAAGTATGTTTAGTATGATAAGTGGTGATAAAATAAGGATTATAAAATTTATTTTCTTTGAATTTTGAAAAAATGAAATAGTACCTAATAAGATAAATGGATAAAAATCAATCATTGTTCTTTGTCCCATACCTGAACCGTATGTCCAACACCACCAAGAGGATAGCACATAAGTGATAATGACAAAAGGTATAAAAAAGAATAGTCCTGAATAGATAGATTTTCTAAAGAAAGATATTAATGAGAATATGAAAAAAAAGAGCATAATTGGCGACCATAAAAACCAACCTTTTTGAAAGGAAAATAAAAAGTTTAACCAATTTGGAGAGAGGAAGTTAAATCCTTCATTGTTATAAGAATAGACCAACCATAGATCGCTTTGCCATTTCCATAAAACTGGTGGAATTATTAATATCAACAAGATAAAAGGTAAGAATTTTAGAGTGTATTTTATCTTTACATTTGATTTTAAAAAAGTAAAAACATTTTCATTGCAAAAATTAAAAATAAAAGGAACGAATAAAATCATCATGGCATTCGTTGGTCTAGAAATAACGAAAAGTGCTAAAATACAGCTGATAATTCCAATCCATTTATTTTCTTTTGATTCAATCCATTTTTGAATAGACCAAATAAATACAGTTGTCAAAAAAAAGTTAAATATATGACTTACTGAATGGTCGTAGATTACATAGTAGAATATGTTTGTTCCAAAAAGCAAAAAAATAAATCCAGTCCAGATTTTATATTCTAAAAAGTTTAATTTCTTTAAAAAAATAAACAAAAGATAAAGTCCAGCAAAAAAATAAAAAACATGAGAAAGCCCTACACCGAGTTGAAATGGAAGTGAATACCCATCTATAGGAATTCCTGCTAACCATGCAGAAACTGCTGCCAAAAAAAAGAATGGAAGATAAAATATAGCTAAACCAGGAAAACATTTATTGACATATTTCCCGTTTTTTTGTTTGTTTTTAAATGCTTTATATTGTGACCTATCTTCTGGGTAATATTTAGCTTCTATTTCATCAATAAATCCATAGGAGGCATCTTGATAAATAAAAATAGCTGGTAAATAAGCGTAATATCCTTTCGCGTCACCATTAATTGATCGCGTATATCTCGATTTAAAGTCACGTATAGTGAAAAAAGAAAGTAGAACCAATGAAATGGTAAATAACCATATATATTTCTTCATATATACAAAGTAAAGAAGATTTTTCGGACTCTTTCTATTCGGTTATCTATTTTATTCTAACTTTGAAAACCGGTTATTAATTATTCCAATGAAAATAAAAAAACTTTCGATTGTAATTCCTGCATACAATGAAGAGGCAACAATTAGAGTTGTTTTACAGAAGGTTTTGGATTTGACATTACTAAATGGTATTGAAAAAGAAGTTATTGTTGTTAATGATTCTTCAAAAGACAATACCGGTTTTGAAATGGATGACTTTAAGAAGTTGAACTCTAATTTTAATTTAGTTGTTCACCATCAAGAAATTAACTTAGGTAAAGGTGCGGCAATTCATAAAGGAATATCATTAGCAACAGGCGATTATTTAATTATCCAAGATGCTGACATGGAATTAGATCCATCCGATATTAATGTTTTGTTAGAAGCTGTTTTAAATGAAAATTCAGATGTCGTTTATGGATCTAGATTTTTATTGAACAAGCATCAAAACACTTCTTTTGTTTGGCATATCTTAGGAAATGGTTTATTAACAAAGCTTTCTAATGTTTTTACAGGGTATAAATTGACAGATATGATGACTTGTTATAAGTTAATTCCAACAAATGTTATCAAGTCAATAAACCTTAAAGAAAATAGATTTGGGTTCGAACCTGAAATAACACTGAAGCTTTCTAAGATTAGAGAATTAAAAATTTCAGAAGTGCCAATTTCATATAATGCTCGAAATAAAGAAGAAGGTAAAAAAATCAATTCAGGTGATGGATTGAGAGTAATTTATTGTATTATAAAATATTGGTTTTCAAATTAGTTGACAAAAAAAATCTCGAAGCTTTCGCCTCGAGACCTTTAACTTTAAGTAACTTTTTTAATTCATTTTATATTTTTTGAAGAAAGCGTCCCAATTCCAAATGAAATTAGTCATAACTTCATCCATTCTTTTTAAGAATAAAGGGTTTGGAGCTTGCATTCTACGGAAATAGTCATCTTGAAAATCATTTAATTTATATTTTTCAAACATAGCTTTAGACATTCCATATACTAAATTTTTAGAAGGATAGTTTACTCGAGCTATAAAGCTTTGATATTCTCTTGCTAAAGTTTGAAAATCACCAGTAGTCATACTATATATTTTCCCTAATTTTTCGAAAATCATTTGTTCAACTCGAACAGCTTGATCAGCATCAAAAGTGCTTTCTAAAGAAGATAAATTTGCTGCAATTACGATAAGTGCAAATTCACCATTTAAATTCGGTTCTATATTTGGAGAATTAACAAAAGCTAAATCTTCATTAATTAATTCAGAAACTTCGATGAAACCGTTGTCCACAACATCAAACAATGCATTTATAAATACATTTGATACCTGATCATCAGATAGCTTACGTTTTAGTAGGGTTCCTAATATTGCCATTTTTTCGGTTTTATTTATTAGAGCAAAATTAACAAACGATGAAGGCTTATTTCTCAACTTTGGAATTTGGTTTTCAACTAAGTTTTCAACAAATTTTATAAATTTCAATATGAATTAGTTGAAAAAGCTAATTTTA
>CALPSU020000134.1 GCA_943326315.2 Chryseobacterium gleum | reverse complement strand
GTATAAATTTAAAGAAACAGAAAAAGATTCTTTGAGAAAAGCTGAATTACCTTTCCGAAAATTATTAGTAGGTATGACAATGGTATATTCAAATAAAGAAATTTTCCCAACCGGTTTAGGAAAAGCACCTGTTTATGGTTTGAGTTTATTTTCTAGGTATTTTTTCAAACCAAAAGTTGGATGTGAAATATCTTTAGACGTCGTTTCAAAACAAATTTTAATGCGTTATAAACCGGAGATAGAAAAAAGTCAAACGGATTTAGTTCAAGTTGGACTTTACGCTGGTTATTTACTTCCACTAGATAAATTTCATTTGGTAATTGGGATGGGAGTAAATGTAAGAGATAAGTATCAACCAGAAGGATTATTTTATCATAGGGTAGGAATGAGATATTATTTAAATAATGGTGTTAATTTAAATCTTGTATTACGTTCTAATTGGGCAAAAGCCGATTTTGTTGAATGGGGATTAGGTTATACTTTAAATTATAAAAAATGAAATGCAATAAACTAATATATATTATTGGGTTTTTTATAGTTTTTGCTTCTTGTAAAAAAGCTGAAAATAGATCTTGTTTTAAATTTGTAGGCAATGAAAAAACAAAAGAAGTAGAAATAAATGAATTTTATAAGTTAAAATTATATGAACATGTAAAATTTGAACTTGTTCAAGATACAGTAAACAAAGTGGTTTTAATTGGTGGTGAAAATTTATTAAATGAAATTAGTATAAATGTTTCCGAAAATACATTAACTATTACTAACAATAATAAATGTAATTTTTTAAGAAATTATGATAAAGTTGTAAAAGCTGAAATACATTTTAAAGATTTAAAAGAATTAGATTATTTAGGCTCAGAAACATTAACAAATAGAGATATTTTAAATTTACCTTGGTTTTCTTTTTCAATGAAGAAAAATTCTTCCACAATTGATTTAAATATTAAGTCTATTTTTTTGTTTGCAAATACTTCCGGAGGTTATGCTGATTATATTTTGAGAGGTTCGGCAGATTACGCTTGTTTAACAGCTAGTAGCAATGGTTATTGTGATGCAAATAATTTAATAATTAAAGATTCATTAAATGTCGTTTCCAATACAATGGGAGAAATGAAAATAAACGCAGATAAAGTTTTATTAAGAGCTGAAGTGAAATTAAAAGGGAATATCTACTGTATAGGTATTCCCTCAAGTTCTTTTATTAGCGAAATTAATTCAGGGAAATTAATTCTAGAATAATAGTATTAATCTAATTCTGAGTTTATTCTTTTTAATTTCATTAAAATTGAAAATGCTCTATCTATATCTGTTTGAGATACTACAGTTGTAAATTCATTTGATGTTGAAATGATCTCTGTAATATTTATTCCATCCCAAGCCAAATGTTTAAGAATGTAATAATATACTCCATGAAGCTCTGTATTTATCGAAGGTAATTTTACAGTTACAGAAGCTAAATTTTTAGTATTTGAAGTTAATTTCTCGTTTTTAAATAAGGATTGAATAGTTTCAATATGATTCGCGTTTACAATTATAGTTGTTTCAGTTATACCTCTTGTTATTGCAAAAAAACTATCATTTTCTTTGTTTAAAATATCAACTAATTCTAATTGTCTTTCTTTTAAAGTATCTGAGTTTTCAAAAGTGAAATTTGTAAGATTACTACGAACCAAAATATCACCGATTTCACCCATTACATTTTTAATCTTCAAATCTAATTGGTGGTAATATCCTGGAGGCATTCTCTTAATAGCCATTACAATAGCGCCTTCATTTACTTCTTTGTCAAAAATTTTTTCAATTTCTGGGCGTAATTTTCTGGCTAAAGAAGATATATTAATTAAGTTTTCAGCCATTGCCTCTCTTAAAAAAGGGCTACGATTAATAAGTTCTTCTGTAATTTTTCCTAATGACTGCATAGTTGTTAATTAATTTATTTTATGTTACAAAATTAAAACAATAAATTAATTAAAAGTAGAATATTTGTTATTTTTTCAATAAAAATGTGGTTTATTTAAAAAAATCAATTTTCTTTTATAAAAAGGATGTCTAGTTTTTTAAGAACTAAATTAAATGCAATATCCAATTGTTCTTCTTGACTTAAATTTGAATTATCTAATAGTATGGCATCTTTAGCTTGACGTAATGGACTTTCTTTTCGAGTACTGTCAATTCTATCCCTTTCTTCTAAATTGAAACTAATTTCTTCCAAGGTTACAATTTCGTTTTTAGCTGAATGTTCTAAAAATCTACGTTGAGCTCTTGTCTCAGGATCTGCAGTAACAAATAGTTTTAATTCAGCATAAGGAAAAACTACTGTTCCAATGTCTCTACCATCCATAACAATACCTCCAAATTCCCCCATTTTTTGTTGTTCAGTAACTAATTTATCTCTTACTTCTTTAATGCTTGCAACTTTTGATACTATAGAAGCAACTTCAATTTTTCTAATTAAATTTTCTACATTAATTCCGTTTAATAATAAATCAGGTTTAAGGGCTACTTCATTTTTTTTAAATCCTAATTCTATTTTAGGTAAATGATTAATTAATTTTTCTTCATTAATTTCATTGTTTTCCAAAATATTATTTTGAATGCAATATAAAGAAACACCTCTATACATTGCTCCACTATCAATAAAAATATAATTTAATTTTTTCGCCAAAGCTTTCGCTAAAGTACTTTTTCCACACGAAGAAAATCCATCAATTGCAATTGTTATTTTAGGAGATAAATTCATTGTATTTTTTAAGAATTTGTATTTAACTATCGCAAAGCTACAGCTATTTTGTTCGAATACAAAATTGAATTATTGAACTTTTACTATTTCCATGTCAAAAATTAGAACAGAATTTGGAGGTATGTTGTCCAAATCATTTTCACCGTATCCCAAACTTGGCGGTAGTATCATGAATACTTTTGCACCTGCTTTTGAGTTAAGTAATATTTCTTTCCATCCTGTTATTAAATCTTTAACAGCAAATGTTATTGGTTTTTTTTGAAAATCTACAGTAGTTCCATTTAATAATTTCCCTCTGTAAGAAAAGGAAACATTATCAGAATATTGAATTTTCTTACCTTTTCCTTCTTGTATTATTTTGTAGTAGAGACCAGATTTTGAACGGATTAAATTTTTTATTTTATATTTTTTTAAATAGGAGTTAATTTGTGTGTCAAAGTTTTTTTTATCATCATCTGAATATGTTTTACAAGAAGAAGTAAAAAGTATTAAAAGAATTAAATAGATAATTTTTTTCATTTTTTAATTTAAATTAATTGGCGTTAAATAGAAACCTTCTTTTTGTAGTAATCTAATAATTCCATTTTCACCACCTAAATGGCCTGCACCAACTGCAATGAAACATTTTTTATTTTCCATATTTGATTTGATCATTGGAATCCAATTTTTATTTCTGTTATCTAAAAATTCTTGCTGTTTTTTAGCTAATACACCACCGTCTTCTTTAATCAATAAGTATAATGAGTCAACATTTTGCCTGTTATATACTTCTTCCATTTTTTTTAATAATCGGATAGATTTTTTTGAATCTCGAATACTTTCCATTACCATTTCAGCTTGGTCAGATTTTGATAGATTATCGAAAAATGACATTTGTTGTTCAATATTCTCAAGACCTATTGTTTCAATTTTTTTATCATTTGATATATCATAGAATCTTTTTTCATAGGATTCGATTTTACCGGAAAATTGAATTTGAATAGCCGCTTGAAGAGCAACAAAAGGTTTCATTTTATAAAAAATAGTTCGGAAAGATTTCTCATCTAATTTCATTTCACGGTTTGCCCAATCTAGAATACTATCTGTTTGAACCTCGTTAAAAAAATCAAAGAATGAACCATTTTTTAAAGTTATTAATGGTAAAGATTCTGATTGGGTGGGAATTTTTGATAGTTCCATTAATATCAGATCAGATTTAGAAACCAACTTTTCAAGTTTTTTAGGGAAAATAAAAAAATCTTTTTCTATCCTATGCATTGTTCCGAAAAGATAACATTCTTCGTTTATGTTTTGTCCTTCAATTTTCCAAAGTAATGAACTTTTTGAAAGTGGAAATGGAGATATTTCAGAGGAAGTGAAACTAATGCAGATTAGTCCACTAAAGATGAAAAGTGAATAAAATATTACCTTGTGCATTTTATAAACTAGATAAAATGGGTGTTTTTTTTGTTTAATTTTTTTACTCTTGGAAAGTAATTTCAGCTAAGAAATTATCATCTTGTTCAAAAATTCTATTTGCTTTCATTCCAATGTTTGAAGCAGCATTAAACAAGGAATCGAAATCTACATACAACCAGTCAAACCATGGGCCAGTTTCTTTTTTATAAGACATTTGAAAACGAAAATTACCATAATATTCAGTATTTAAATTTACCCATAATGCACCATCTTCATCTTCGTATAAATAGCGAATATCACATGAGTCACAAAGTATTTTACCACCTGGATTTAACAAAGATTTTGCATGAGAAAGTGTTTTTTCTAAGTTTGAAAGAGTGCCAGCGATACCAATGCCATTCATTAACATTGTAATAGTGTCAAATTTTTGATCTTTTATGTCAAAAAAGTTTATTTGTTCAGCATTTAAACCAATTGATTTTAAATGCATTATTGCGCCTTTGGATATGTCAATTGCTAAAACATCGCAACCATTTTTTTTCATTTCCAACGCATGAACTCCAGCCCCAGCTCCTACATCTAAGACTCTTCCAGAAGCTTTTTTTAATGCACAAACTTCCAGATCTGGCATTTCTTCTTTATTTCTAAAAAGTACTTCAATTGGTATTATATCATCCTCACAAATTTCAGAAGATACAATAATATCATCCGGCTTATTTGTTTTTACATAATCTAAAATTGCTTTTCCAATTGGATCTCCGAATTCTGTACTCATATTTTTATCCTTAATCTTAATTTCAACCACAACTTTTAGATCACAGCGCTTGTCTAATAATCATAACTATCTAGATTTGACATGTCATCATCTGATAAGCCGTCTTCATAATCATTAAATCCAAAATCATCGTCATCTTCATCGTCGTCATCCCCTTCATATAAATCTCCCAACGCATCGTCTTCTTCTCCTAATTCAGTAATTCTGGAATCTTCGGGAGGAGCCATTCCCATAGCTAATAACACTTTAGGTTCAGTAGGAGATTGCTCTTCATATCCAACAAGTTCAGCTAAGAAAATCCACATTCTTAAGAAATCATAAACCAAAATCATTTTTTGATCTGGCTCTTCTATGAAGTCTTTTAAAATTGCGTTTTTCATTACTGAAGGTATAGAATCTATTGAGTCATCGTCATAAGATAAATCCATTAAGCTTATTTCATGCCCTTTATCCCATTCGTCATTTGAAATATAAAACGAAGCCATTTGGTCTCCTTGAAAACGGAAGGCAGAAATAATTGCTGTATAGAATGATTCAAAATTATCTGTATCACTAATTATGATATCTCTAAATACTTTTTCTTGATCTTTAGAATCGAGTAGGACTCTGAATTTTAATCCAGCCATAGCGTTTGTTTTTTTCTGAAATGTAAAGTTATCATTTTTTATTTATTGAAAAATCTAAACTTTGAGTCAAACCCAATTCTTTTCCAATTTCTAACATATATTTACAGGCTGGTTCGAATTCATTTTCTATTATTCCTTCTAAAATAGCATCTTTAATTCGCATTTTTATATTTCCAATTTCATTACAAGGTTTTAAATTAAAAGCTTGCATTATTAATTCACCAGAAACTGGAGGTTGAAAATTTCTAACCTTATCTTTTTCTTCAACTATTTTTAATTTTTGAGTTACTAATTCGAAGTTTTTCTTAAACTTTTGAACTTTGAATTCGTTTTTAGAAGTAATGTCTGCATTACATAGTGTCATTAAATCTTCTACATCGTCACCCGCTTCAAAAAGTAATCTCCTAACTGCAGAATCTGTGACAGTTCCTTTTACAAGTGAAATTGGTCGTAAATGAAGTCGAACTAATTTCTCAACATATTTCATTTTAGCATCCAAAGGAAGTTTTAGTCTTCTGAAAATTTTTGAAGTCATTCTTGCTCCAAATTCTTCATGACCATGAAATGTCCAGCCAATTATTGGGTCAAACCTTTTAGTAGGAGGTTTTGCTATATCGTGCATAATTGCAGCCCAACGCAACCAAAGGTTTTCTGTATTTTCCGAAATATTATCTAAAACTTCTAGAGTATGGTAAAAATTATCTTTATGAGATTTCCCATCGATTGTTTCAATACCTTGTAAAGCAATCATTTCAGGGAAAAATTGATGAAGAAGTTTTGTGGAATTTAAAAGTTTAAATCCTCTTGAAGGAGTTTCAGAAAGTATGATTTTGTTCAATTCATCCATTGTTCTCTCAATTGATATAATTGAAAGGCGTTCTGAGTTTTTTAAAATAGAGTTTAAACTTTCGGACTCAATTTTAAAACCTAATTGTGAAGCGAAACGTATTGCCCGCATCATTCTCAAAGGATCGTCGCTGTATGTTATGTCAGGATCTAAGGGTGTTCTAATAATTCCTTTTTCAAGGTCGTTTAAACCATTAAAAGGGTCAATGATATCGCCGAAATTATCAGCGTGAAGACTTAAAGCTAATGCATTTATTGTAAAATCTCTTCTATTCTGATCGTCTTCCAAAGTTCCGTTTTCTACAATTGGTTTTCTAGAATCTTGTCTGTAGGATTCTTTTCTGGCACCTACGAATTCAACGTCTAAATCTTTGTATTTGAATTGCGCAGTACCAAAATTTTCAAATACTGAAACCTTATTGACTCTTAAAATGCGCGCACATTCTTTTGCTAAGTCTAAACCATTTCCAACAACAACAATATCAATGTCTTTTGAGGGACGTTCTAATATTAAGTCGCGTACAAAACCTCCAATAACATAAGCTTGAAGATTTTTTTCGGTTACAATTTGAGATGCAACTTTGAATACAGG
>CALPSU020000133.1 GCA_943326315.2 Chryseobacterium gleum | reverse complement strand
ATGGAGTTAACTCGATCTTATTTTTTGAAATTGTATATGTTGGGTAGCTATCACGTAGAGTAGAAACTTTCATTTTTTTATGTGCTAAGTGCGATAAAAATAATGCAATACCGACTAATGAATCACGACCATAATGTAAATCTGGGTAAATTATACCTCCATTTCCTTCACCTCCAATTACAGCATTTGTTTCTTTCATTTTTGCGACAACATTTACTTCACCAACTGCAGCAGCTGAATAAAGTAATCCTCTTGCTTCTGTTATGTCTCTTAAAGCACGAGTGGAGGATAAATTAGATACAGTAGAACCAGGAGTATGTGTAAGAACGTAATCTGCTACGGCCACCAAAGTGTATTCTTCACCAAACATAGAACCATCTTCGCAAACAAGCGCTAAACGATCAACATCTGGATCAACAGTTATTCCTATATCTGCTCCAACTTCTTTGATCTTATCTGCTAAATCAGTTAAATGTTCAGGTAGAGGTTCAGGATTATGAGGAAAATGACCTGTTGGATCACAATATAACTTTGTAATATTTTTAACCCCTAAAGCTTCTAACATTGCTGGCACAAATATTCCTCCAGTAGAATTTACAGCATCCACAACAATTTTGAAATTAGCTTGTTCAATTGCTTTTTTATCAACTAAAGGCAAAGCTAAAATTGCATCGATATGTTTTTGTAAATATTCGTCCGTTTCTGTTATCTTCCCTAAGTCGTCAACTTCAGCAAAATTGAATGATTCTTTTTCTGCAATTAATAATACTTCCTCACCATCTGCACCTGAAATAAATTCACCTTTTTCGTTTAACAGTTTTAATGCATTCCATTGTTTTGGATTATGACTCGCAGTTAAAATAATTCCACCTTGAGCATTTTCCATTGTTACAGCAACTTCAACTGTAGGTGTAGTTGATAAACCTAAATTTACAACATCAATACCTAAACCAATCAATGTTGAAATTACTAAATCAGATATCATTTGACCAGAAATTCTTGCATCACGGCCAACAATAACTTTTAATTTATTTTGAGTATTTCTATTGATTAACCAAGTCCCGTATGCTGCTGCAAATTTTACTGCATCAATTGGAGTTAAACCTTCATTCACTTTTCCTCCGATGGTTCCCCTAATGCCTGAAATTGATTTTATAAGTGTCATATTGAATATTTTTAGTGTTTTTAAAATGATTTTAGATCATGGAAGTCTAATTTCTATTGTCTAACATTCTAAAGTCTGATCAGTTAATTTTGATTATGCTTCGCGTCTTTACTATTCGATTCAAAATCTTTTTTTAATCCTACCATTTTCATGCAAGCTATTGCGCATTCAATACCTTTATTCCCGTATTTACCGCCTGATCTATCAATTGATTGTTGAATATTGTTATCTGTTAATAAGCAGAATGCAACAGGAGTATTGTATTGTAAATTCACATCTTTTATCCCTTGAGTAGCTCCGTCGCATACAAAGTCGAAATGTTTTGTTTCACCTTGAATTACAACTCCTATGGCAATTACTCCGTCAACTTCAGTGAATTCGCACATATATTGGGCACCTAGTGGTAGCTCAAATGCACCTGGCACAAAACGAATTAAAATGTTTTCTTCTTTTACACCATTTTCTAATAATGCTTGTTTTGCTCCTTTTAAAAGATTTAATGTGATAGAATCATTCCATTCAGAAACAACAATGCCGATTCTAAAATCGGCACCATTTGGAACAAAGTCCTTATTGTATTCTGACAAATTGCGATTTGCAGTAGCCATAATGTTATTTTATTTTTGTAGCTCTCGCTATATATTTTTTAATTGATTTTTGATTTGCAAAATCAGAGTAATTATCTTCTATTTTTTTATAAAGATCTACTGCTGTATTGTAATCATTTACTTTTTCAGCACAGAATGCAGCTTTGAATAAATAGGTTGGTGTTGTGAAATCATTATCTTGTTTTTCAGCAGCTTTGATATATAATGAAGCAGCTTCTTCGTATTTTTTCATTTCACTTTTGCAATCACCTTGTAATCCAATTGCCATTACTGAAACATATGTATCTTCAACTTTTACACCTTCTAACTCTTCAATTGCTTTTGCAAATTGTCCTTTAGCCATTAACTGACGTGCGTATGTGAATTGAGCAATTTCTCCTCCAATTTTCCCGTCGTATTTTTTTACAATTGGTTTTAAAGTTTCGATCGCCGCATCTGTAGAATCTTTATCAGCATAATTTAATCCTTCAAAGTATGCAGCTTTTGACTTTTCATTAGATGGACCCCATATAAATTGTTTGTATAAGAAATAACCCAATGTAATAACTGCTAATCCACCTACAATATAAGTAGTTAAACGAAGTTTTTCATTTGATTGAAATTGCTCTTTTAGACTTGATCCTGATATATTTTCTAACATTTTCGGTATTTTAACGTTGCAAAAATAGTTTTTTTTTTGAATTATCAATTGGAATTTATTAACAAGTTATCCCTAAATGGCATTAGTTGTTAGTAATTATCAAATTTAAGTTTAAAAAACTAGTCTCTAACGAATAATCACTAGTGACTAATGACTATTTTTGTGGTATGTATTTGAGATCACTTCAGCTAATAAATTTTAAGAATTACGAGGAAGCTGAAATTGTTTTGTCTCCTGGGATTAATTGTTTTTCAGGTGAAAATGGTTCAGGTAAAACAAATATTCTAGATGCTTTACATTATTTAAGTATGTGTAAATCCTATCTGAATGCAATTGATCGTCAAAATATTCGATTCGGTCAACAGTTTTTTGTAATCCAAGGTAATTGGATGAAAAATGATCAGGAAATTAATATTCATTGTGCAGTAAAAAGTGGTGCTAAAAAAGTTTTCAAACGTAATAAAAATGAATACGATAAATTAGCGGATCATATTGGGCAATTCCCAACTGTAATGATTTCTCCTTATGACCGAGATTTAATTGTTGAAGGAAGTGAATTTCGAAGAAAGTGGATGGATGGAATTATTTCGCAATTCAATCGTAAGTATTTAGATGATTTACAACGTTATCATAGGGTTTTAGATCAGCGAAATGCACTATTGAAAAATATGTATGAGCATGGTTTATTTGATCGTGAATCTATTGAGGTGTGGAATGATCAAATGGTAATTGTTGGAACAGCTATTCACGAAGCTAGAAAATCTTTTTTAGAAGAATTTATTCCTGTTTTTCAAGCCAATTATAATTATATAGGGCTTGAAATTGAAGAAGTACATTTAGAATATAAATCTCAATTAAATACTTCTTCTTTTGCAGATTTGTTAATTCAATTTCAACAAAAAGATGCATTCACTCATCATTCTAATGCTGGAATCCATAAAGATGACTTAGTTTTTTCTATAAAAGGACATCCTGTTAAGAAGTTTGGTTCTCAAGGTCAACAAAAATCTTTTTTAATTGCTTTAAAGTTAGCACAGTACGAATGGTTGAAACGTCATTTGAATGTAAATCCGGTATTAATGTTAGATGATATTTTTGATAAATTAGATAATCAAAGAGTTCAAAAATTGATGGAATTAGTTTCCCAACAACATTTTGGTCAGGTTCTGGTTACAGATACAGATCCGTCAAGAATTCGTTCAGTCTTTAAAGATAATGGATTTGAGAGTAAAAATTTCCTTGTAAATAATGGCGAAATTCATCTGACTGATGAATTTGATTTCGCGAATGTTAAGTCTCCAATTATTAATTCTATTAAAGATTAATTTTATGAATGAAAATAAGCGAACCGCAAATCAGTCTACAATTGGAGAATTAATTGATAAATTAATGAAAGCTTACAGATTGGATGGAAAGCTCAAAGAGATGGATGTAATTGAATCTTGGGGTGAAATGATGGGGGTTGCAGTAGCTAAAAGAACTAAAAAAATTCAAATTAGAAATAAAACATTATTCTTGACGATGGATTCTGCAGTGATGCGAGATGAATTAAGTTATGGAAAAACTGTCATAATTGAACGCGTTAATCAAAAAGCAGGTTTTGAAATAATTAACGATGTTTTTTTTGGATAACAAGTTATTACGTTTCAAATCAAACTTTATTATCTATGATCTGGAGGAAGAATTGTTGGGATTTTAGAAATGCGATCGTGTAAAACAATTGCACCTGTAACGCCAACATTTAAGGAAGAATTTCCAGGTAATTTAATCACAAAATGACATTTATCTAATACTTCTTGAGGTAAACCGTGATCTTCAGAACCTAATAAATAAATAGCTCTTTGTGGATGTTCGAATTCACTTAACAGGGTTGCTTTATCATCTATTTCAACACCGATTAAACGACAATTGTAAGGGATGTTGTTTAAGAGGTCATCAAAACTATCGTAATGAAATAGCGGAATTCTCGACCAGGCGTTTAGAACATCAGAATTTTGTTTTTTATACTTTTTATCAACTGTGAAAATATAGGAAGCCCCAAGTATATATGCTGAACGCCAAAGAGTTCCAATGTTATGTTCAGTTTTACCTCTAAAAACTCCAATTGCTGAATAGCCTCCTGTTTTTGATGTTCTCATATGGCAAATATAATTGAATTTTGAATTGGAGATGGCTTGATTTTCTTTTTAACCACAGATTTCACAGAGTAATTTCACAGAGTGCCACAAAGTACTTTGAATTCTTGATTATCTTTGCAGTTTATATTAAAGCGACTTCACTATGGAATTTATATCTCAAGAGTTAGATAATTATGTATGTAATCATTCAGAAAATGAACCTTCACTTTTATATGAATTAAATAGAAGGACAAATTTAGAAGTCTTGAGACCAAGAATGTTGAGTGGTCATTTTCAAGGGCGAGTTTTAAGTATGTTTTCGAATATGATTCGCCCTTTAAATGTTCTTGAAATCGGAACATACACGGGATATTCGGCTTTATGTTTTGCAGAAGGGCTTCAAGAAGGAGGGAAAGTAACTACTATTGATATTAATGAAGAGTTAGAGGATTTAATAAGAGAATTTATTGTAAAATCTAATTTCAGTAATTGTGTCGATTTTATTGTTGGTGATGCAATGCATATTTTACCAACTTTAACTACTGAATTTGATTTAGTTTTTATAGATGCTGATAAACAGAACTATTGCAGTTATTATGATTTAGTTTTTGATAAAGTTAAAAAAGGAGGTTATATTATTGCTGATAATGTGCTTTGGTCTGGAAAAGTTGTTGAAAATTATGAAACAACAGATAGGGACACTCAATTATTAATGGATTTTAATAAAAAAATTCAAGAGGATCAACGAGTTCAAAATGTATTATTTCCAATTCGTGATGGTTTGATGATTGCTAGGAAAATATAGGTTAAGGTTAAGATTTAGGTTGAGAATTCTTAACCTAAATCTCAATCTCAATCTCAACCTCAACCTCAACCCACTTCCAATTCAAAATTTGAAATTTACTTTCAGCATTATCTTTTCCATAGTTTAATTGAATACTCCTGATTATTTTTTCAATTGATTCCCATTTTGATGTTTTGTTAGGGAGAATTGCTATAATTTCTCTAGCTGGAATTTCCTGTGTATCAGATGAAATAATTCGTTTGCATTTTGAATTATCTAAGTTTAAAACGCGTTGATATTCTTCAGGAATTAAAGAATATCCTCCATTCACATCCACCATTCGTAAGAGCATTTCGAGATTACCACCTTCGTAATTCCATGAATCGTTAGTTTCTGAAGTTAATCCACAAAAATGGATCATTTGAGTTCGAAGGCAATTTCCTTTACTTAATAACCAAGGATGTAAATCAAGCAGTTCATTTGAATGAATTGTTTCGCCTTGTTTATTAGGAATATAAGCTTTAATTTCTTCTTTAAATAAAGGAATAGTTCTCAAATTTGATTGGTGAAAAGGTCCGGCCATTATAGCTAAATCAATTTCTTTCTTTTCAAGTGCAACGATTAATTCTTCCGATTTTAATTCTTCTATACTTAATTGAATATGAGGAAGTAATGTTTTCCATTTTTCAAACATATCGGAAATAAGAAAAGCAGAAATGGTTGGTATAACACCTAATCGAACCTTTTCGATATAACTTCCACTCATCGATTTGGTTAGATTTGAAATCTTTTGAGTTTCATTGATGATTTCACGAATAATTTCAATCAATTGTTCTCCGAAAATCGTTAGAGATAAAGGGTTCGTCGAACGATCAAAAATCTGAAAACCTAATTCATCTTCTGCCTTTTTAATTTGCATCGAAAGTGTAGGTTGCGTTACAAAACAAGCTTCACTAGCACGTTGAAAATGACGGTAATCATTGACCGACAAAATGTATTGCATTTGTTGAATTGAAATCATATAAATATTATCTATGTATTTATAAAGTTAATCAATATATTTTATAAATACAAATAATGCATCTTTGTATTAGAAACAAAAGGATATGGATTTTGAAAATAATTATTCTGTAGTATATTCATTTAAAGTGAAAAATGGAAAAGAAAATGAATTCATTGAAAATTGGAAATTTGGGACAAGGTTGATTTATGAATATGAGGGAAGTTTAGGTTCTAGATTGCATAAAATTGAAAGTAATATGTTTATGGCCTATGCATTATGGCCGGATAAAAAGACTTTTGATGAAGCGACGAATAAGATACCTAGTGAATTGGAAAATAAAAGAATCGCTAATTTTAAAAATTGTGTAGATGAATTTAAAGTCATATTCAAAAGTGAAGTTGTTTCAGATTTAATTAATTCAGAAGTGAATATTTAAAACAATAAAGATTTCTTAACAATAATGCAAAAAGAGTTTACTTTAAATACTTAAATTTGAAGTATAAATTTTAATAAACAATTAAAAATAAATAAAATGAGTGTATTAGTAGGAAAAAAAGCTCCGTCATTTTCAGCTGGAGCTGTTGTTAATGGTAATGAAGTAGTTGGTGGATTCTCTTTGGATCAATTCATTGGTAAAAACGAAGTGTTGTTTTTCTTTTACCCAAAAGATTTCACATTTGTTTGTCCGTCTGAATTACACGCTTTTCAAGCACAATTAGGTGAATTTGAAGCTCGTGGT
>CALPSU020000132.1 GCA_943326315.2 Chryseobacterium gleum | reverse complement strand
TATTTTTCAATTTAAAGTTAAAGATATTGAAGGAAATAATTTTGATTTTTCATTATTGAAAGGTAAGAAGATTATGGTTGTAAATACAGCCTCAAAATGTGGACTAACTCCTCAATATGAGCAGTTAGAGGAGGTTTATAAAAAATATAAAGATCATGGTTTTGTTATAGTAGGTTTTCCATCCAATGATTTTATGAAACAAGAACCAGGTACAAATACTGAAATTTTAGAATTTTGTAAAAAGAATTATGGAGTAACATTTCCTATAATGGATAAGGTTACTGTGAAAGGTAAAGAAATGTGTGATGTATACAAATTCCTCACAGAAAAATCAAAAAATGGTTTTGAAGATAGTTCAGTTAAATGGAATTTTCAAAAATATTTATTGAACGAATCTGGAGAATTAGTTAAAGTAGTTTCTCCAGGAACTTTACCAAATGATGCTTCTATTATTCAATGGATTGAAAGTGGTAAATAAAGTAATGGTGATTTAATGCTAATTTAAATCACCTTCCCATAAAAGCATACATTAAAATGTTTGCTCCCATTTGTAATGCTTGCTTTCTTTTATCTTGAGAATCTCCATGAACCTGAGAATCTTCCCAACCATCACTTAAATCTGTTTCATAAGTATAAAGACAAACTAGTTTTCCTTCCAAAATTATCCCAAAAGCTTGAGGTCTTTTCCCATCGTGTTCATGAATTTTTGGTAAACCATTAAAGTCATATTTCTGATGAAAAATCGGATGATTAAATGGGAGTTCAATTAATTCATTATTTGGAAAAACTTTTTTTAATTCAGCACGAATAAATTGATCCATACCATAATTATCATCGATATGTAAAAATCCTCCACCCAATAAATATTTCCTTAGATTTTCTGTGTCAGATGGAGAAAAAACCACATTACCATGACCTGTCATGTGGATAAATGGATATAAGAATAAATTTTGACTACCAACTTCAACGTAAGGAACTTCTTTTGAAATATTTGTAGCTAAATTTTGATTACAAAAGGAAATTAAGTTAGGTAAAGCTGTTGGATTTGCATAATAATCTCCGCCACCATTGTATTTTAGTACAGCTAATTGATAATTTCCTTGACTTTTAACAATCAATGCTGGAAGAATAAAAATGAATAATAGTATAAATTTCATAATTATTTAAATGTTGTAATATTTTTAATTTAAATCAATAATTATTTTAGCTTGCATAACTGCATACAAACCAGCTGTTTCTGTTCGTAATCTATTTTTACCTAAAGTTATAGTTTTATAACCTGAAAGTAATATTTTTTCAACTTCCGACAAAGTAAAGTCTCCTTCAGGTCCAATTAATATGGGGAAATTTGTAGTTTCAAATCCTTCCGAAATGGTTTTTTTTTCTGAATCATAACAATGAGCAATTAAACCTCTAGGATGTTTTTTTATAAATGAACTTACATCAGTTAAAGGATTAAGTTTTGGTAAGAATAAACGTTTTGATTGTTTCATTGCAGCGATAATTATTTTTTCTAAACGATCTTCTTTAATAATTTTTCTTTCAGAATTTGAACATAATAGTGGTGTAATTTCGGTTATACCTATTTCTGTTGCTTTTTCTAAGAACCATTCTATCCGATCAATTATTTTTGTTGGAGCAATAGCAATGTGTAAATCGTATTTTGGAGTAGTTTCTGAAATTTTTGAGATAATTTCTACCTTACAATGTTTTGGGTGAGCTTCAATAATTTTAGCTGTAAATTCAATTCCTTTTCCATTCAGTACAGCTATTTCATTTCCAGAAATGAGTCGCATCACTTTACAAGCATGTTTAGATTCTTCTTCGTTTAAAACGTGAAATTTTGCTGAAACGTCAATGGTTGGATCGTAAAATAAATGCATATTAATGTAATAAACGGTAAATCATTTCTCTCATTAAATCACCTTGTGAAAATGATGAATTTCCAATTCCCTTTGCCTTCAAATCGTATTCATGAAGTATTGCAATATTTGCAGCTATTTTTTTTGGATTATAAACTTTTGAAGCGTTTATGTATTGGGAGGCAACAAAAGGATGGATTTTTAAGTCAGCGGCAACTGCTTCTTTAGATTTATTTGTTAAAAAATGAATACGCATTAACTTACTAAAAAAGTTAAATGTAGAAGGAATAACGACCATGATATCACCCGCCTTTGGGTTGTGTTCGAAGTAATTGGCAATTTTAAATGCTTTAGGAACATCTCTAACTGATATTGCATTTGTTAATTCAAAAGGATTGTAATCCTTAGATATACCAATATTTTCTTCTATATGGATATCGTTTATATCGGTTCCTTTTTCCAGTAATAAGAATAGTTTTTCTAATTCATTAATAATTCTACTTAAATCATTACCTAAAAACTCCGATAATAAAATACTAGCTTTAGATGTAATTCCATAGCCAACACTTTTTACATAGTTTGAAATCCACTCAGCTAATTGGTATTCTTTTACTTTTTCAGATTTAAAAATTAACCCATTTTTGGCTACAACTTTCGCTATTTTTTTTCGAGTATCGTACGTTTTATGTTTGTAATTTATAACAAGTACAGTTCTATCTGATGGATTTTCAAAATAAGTTTCAAGATTGTCAAAATCCTTTAAATCTTGTGCCTCTTTGATAATGACAAGTTTCCTTTCAGACATCATTGGATATCCTTTAGCTTCAGAAATTACGTTTAAAACTTCAGAGTCTTTTCCATACATAATAGCTTGATTGAAATCACGTTCACTATCTTCCAAAACATTTTCAATCAATGCTTTTGTTATTTCATCAATAAAAAAACTTTCCTCACCGTGAAGAAAATATATCTTCTCGAATTTTTTATTTTGAATGTCTTTAATAATTAATTTGTGAGGCATATTTTCTTTTGAGTCTGATAACTAATCACTAACAGAAATAACTTATAGCTATTCCCTAATTATTTTAAAAGTTCCGTCGGTTTCAACTTTAATTATTTGAGAAGGAAGTTCCATTTGTTCTTTTAATCTATCTTCAATAATACCATCAACACCAGATTTTATTTTATCTGATATTTCAGCAAAACTTTGAGGAGTAGGTTTTCCTGATAAGTTGGCAGAAGTACTAATTAAAGGTTTACGCATTCCTTTTATTAATTTAATACAGGTTGGATCAGTTGTAATTCGTATGCCTATTGAACCGTCAGCGGCCAATGCAGAAGGTGCAATGTTTTTAGCGTGAGGATAAATAATTGTTAGAGGTCGAACAGCATAATCTCCTAATTCATAACATACTTCATGAAATTCAGGAATGTATCTTTCCACCATGTGCCAACCGTCTACCAAAATAATAAAACTATTTTCAGCAGGACGATTTTTAATACTCATTATTTTCTGACAAGCTTCTTCATTAGTAGCGTCACAACCTATTCCCCAAACTGTATCAGAAGGGTATAAGATGGTTTTTCCACTTTTTAATAAATCTATATATGTTTGAATGTCTTCCATTATTTCAATGTTGATTTTAATAATTATTTATCTAAAAGATCTGGACGTTTTTCTATTGTTCGTTCCATTGCTTTTTCTTCTCTCCATTTTTCAATTTTAGCGAAATCACCAGATAATAATACTTCAGGAACATCCCAACCATTGAAGCTTGGTGGACGAGTATAGACAGGAGGAGAAAGTAAATCGTCTTGAAAACAATCGGTTAAAGCAGAAGTTTCATCATTTAATACACCTGGTATTAATCGTACAATACTATCAACTAAAACAGCAGCAGCTAATTCTCCACCAGAAAGTACATATGAGCCAATTGAAATTTCTCTAGTGATGTAATGTTCTCTGATTCGTTCATCAACACCTTTGTAGTGTCCACAAAGAATTAATAAATTTTCAGAAAGACTCATAGTATTACAGATAGATTGTTCTAATAGTTCTCCATCTGGTGACATGTAGATCACATCATCATACATTCTTTGTGATTTTAAATTTTCAATTGCCGCGGCTATAGGTTCTATAGACATTACCATTCCTGCTCCGCCTCCATATTGATAATCGTCTACATTTTTATGTTTATTAGTAGAATAATCACGGATATTATGGACATGAATTTCAACGTGTCCCTTATCTTGAGCTCGTTGCATAATTGAAGCCGAAAATGGGCTGTCAAGTAATTGTGGAAGTACTGTAAGAATATCAATGCGCATAGGACAAATATAAGGATAAAAAATTATTTTATTTCTTCTCTACCATCTGCATGAATAGCAAATCTACCTTTTTCTCTAGAATGCACTAATTCTTGATTCGGCCAAGGCCATCCTCCAAAATGAGTCCGTTGGTAATCTTGAAAAGCTTCTTGAATTTCCTCTCTTGTATTCATAACAAAAGGTCCGTGTTGTACTACTGGTTCTTCAATAGGTTTCCCTTGAAGTATTAAAAGATAACATGCATCATCTCCTGCAATTATCTCGATGTCTTTATTAGATTTTACATGAATAGAATGGTAGTTAGGTATTTTATATTCATCTATTTTTAATCCAGTTCCTTTATAAAAATAGATGGTTCTATTAATTGAATTTATTGTTTTAGGAAGTGTCCATTTTGATTTTGACTCCATTTTAATTGTTAGAATACTTACTTCATTTTCAGTGTTCGAAGCCCAAGAATTTGGAGTAGGAGGTAAGGCAATTAAATCATCTAGTTGACCTGCAATAATTCTGATTTGTATTTTTTTACCGTTTGAATCGATATTATTCAAAACTGGAATTTCTTCATTCCATAACATTTTAAAATGCGGTTCTACAAATTTACTCGCTTTTGGAAGGTTTAACCAAATTTGAAACAGCTCAAGTGGATTATCTTTATCTTGATTTATTAATGGGAACATTTCAGAATGTAAAACACCTTTTCCAGCTGTCATCCACTGAACATCACCATTTCCAAAACGAGCTGAAGCACCTAAGGAATCGGTATGATCTATAAATCCTTCTTCAACTACTGAAACTGTTTCAAAACCTCTATGTGGATGATATGGAAAACCTGGTATTTTTTGACCGTGATACATTCTCCAGCCATCTTTTACAACAAAATCTTGGCCTATATTTCTACCAGATAACGATTCTGAAGGTCCCATCTCATCATTTCCTTTTGGAAATAAATCTCTATGGTGCACACAAAAGATGAATGGATCTCTTGTTTCCCAAGGAAAACCTAAAGGTTGAATATTTATAATGTTACTTTCCATAATTATCGTTTTAGAATACCTTAAAATTAAGTTTTAAATTTTAACCTTCTTGTTATATATTTGTAATATGAGAAAAAAAATACTTTTATTAGGTTCTGGTGAACTTGGAAGAGAGTTCGTTATCGCTTGCCAAAGATTGGGACAATATATTATCGCTGTAGATAGCTATGAAAATGCACCTGCAATGCAAGTTGCTCATGAGTTTGAAGTGATAGATATGTTAGATGGGAATGCTTTGGATGCCATTGTTGCAAAACACAAACCAGATATTATTGTTCCAGAAATCGAAGCTATCCGTACAGAGCGTTTTTTTGACTATGAAAAACAAGGGATTCAAATAGTGCCTAGTGCTAAAGCAGCAAATTACACGATGAATCGAAAAGCGATTAGAGATTTAGCAGCTAAAGAAGTAGGTGTAAAAACAGCAATTTACAGATATGCAACATCTTTTGAAGAATTGAAATCTGGAGTAGAAGTTACGGGAATTCCTTGTGTTGTAAAACCTTTGATGTCAAGTTCAGGTAAAGGTCAGTCGGTTATAAAATCTGTCGAAGATATTGAAAAAGCATGGAATTATGCTTTAGAAGGATCTCGAGGAGATTTACTAGAAGTAATTGTGGAAGGCTTTGTCGATTTTGATTATGAAATTACTCTTTTAACTGTCACTCAAAAAGATGGAAATACTTTGTTTTGTCCACCTATTGGACATAGACAAGAACGAGGAGATTATCAAGAAAGTTGGCAACCAATGCCAATGAATCCCGAACATTTAAAAGAGGCTCAACAAATGGCTGCGGATGTTACTAAATCTCTAGGTGGTTCTGGTTTGTGGGGAGTTGAATTTTTCATAGCAAAAGATGGAGTTTATTTTTCAGAATTATCTCCTCGACCTCATGATACCGGTATGGTTACTTTAGGGAATACTCAAAATTTATCAGAATTTGAATTACATGCAAGAGCAGTTTTAGGGATTCCTATTAAAGAAGTTACTTTAGAGAAAAATGGTGCAAGTGCGGTTATTTTGGCTTCAAAAGAAAATAATAATTTACCTATTTTTTCTGGCTTAGAAAAAGCTTCAATTATTCAAAATACTGATTTTAAAATTTTCGGTAAACCATATACTCGGCCATACAGAAGAATGGCTGTTGCATTGGCTTTTGGAAATGAAGATGTGAAAACGTTAGTTGAAAAAGCTAAGGAAGTTGCGGCATTGATTTCTGTTGAATAGTTATTATAACAATTAGAGAAATAGAAACTAAATTATAAGTTTCTATTTCTCTCTGTCTACTATAGCATCTATCTTTTCGTGTAAATGATTCAATAATTCAAATTGTTTTGCTTGAGAATCTGTTAAAGCTTTTATTTGCTCTTCAAGTAATAAATCCATTTTTTGATGAAGGCTCCTAATTTCTAGTTCCGCCTTCAAATTTATTAAATAATCGTTTTCGCTTCGAATCCTATCTTTTTCTTCTTGACGATTCTGACTCATCATAATAATAGGAGCTTGAAGAGCTGCAATACAAGAAAGTATTAAATTCATTAAAATAAATGGATAGGGGTCAAATTCAAATTTTACGATTGCTAAAACGTTGAATAAAATCCAAATAAATAATACTACTCCGAAAAAAATAATGAATTTCCAACTTCCGCCGAATCGCGCTACCTTTTCCGATATTCTTTGACCTTTAGTGAGAGTTTCTTCTGGAGGATTAAGTAAATTATTTATAATTAATTCTTCAGATTTAAAAGTTTCTTTAACAATTTTGTGAAGTTTCTTTATTGAATTATTTTGATTGTTTAATAATTGATCTATGTCTTTCGTGTCCATTTTA
>CALPSU020000131.1 GCA_943326315.2 Chryseobacterium gleum | reverse complement strand
CATAACCACCAATTGATTCATTTCCTTCTGAAGCAATATACATCGTTTCACCATCAATATGTAAATATATTGGTCCATCGTTGAATTTAGAATTCATATTAATCATGGTTGTTGCAGCAGCATAATCTCTGTTTAGTTTACTTTGCATTTTGGAATTATAGATGTCATATCCATTTCCTCTTGTATCATTGTCTCTAGTGAAATATAAACTCCAACCATCATCACTATAAGCTGCATATTCTTCGTTGGCTTTTGGAGAAGATATTTGAAAATTAAAAATAACTGGTTCTGACCAAGAAGCGCCTTTTAATTGACTTTCGTATATGTCCTTTTGTCCGTTTGATTCTCTACTCAATAACATTCTTGTACCATCAAAACTTAAATTACTTGATATATCATCCATAAGAGAATTTACTCCACCTGAAACTTGTTTTGGCGCAGACCATTTTCCATCGCTCAAAGAAGACGTATAAATATCTTTATCGTATTCACCAACATCATTAATAGGGTGACCATTAGATTTGTTGGAAGTGAAAATGATTTCAGATCCATCTGTTGAAATAGAAGGTGCAAAATCATCGAATTCCGAATTTAATTCGGGTACTAAATCTATCCAAGCTCTTATTGGATTCGCAAAAGCAGTTTTTCCAGATGCACATTCTTTTTTACGTTGGGAAACAAATTTCGAAAAATCATCCGCTTTTTTATATTCCGTTTCAAAAAGAATATAGGATTGCAAAGCATCGTCAAAACTGCCTTCCAATTGAAAGGAATAGCCAACATAATAGTTAAGAAAAGGGTTGCAAGCTGGGTCTAAAGTTTTTGCTTTTTTAATATAAGGTATTGCAGTATGTGGATCAGATGAATTAGCTAAACAAACGCCAATTTTAAAGTTTAATTCTGCATTATTAGGATTGAATTTTTGAGCAATTTCATATTCTTTCAATGCTTTTTGATAATTCTTTCCAGGATTCTGAACCATAAAGAAAGCGTCATTTGCAATTTTGAAGAAAGCGTCTCCCTTTTCAATAGATATTTCAACTTTTTTGAACTCTTCTTTTTTATCCTTGAAATTAGAAGATTTGAATTCAATATTTTGAGCAAATAATATTGAACTTGCCATTAATAATATAAATGTTATGTAAGTTTTTAACATGGGATATCGATTTAGTTGTTACAATTTTCAGAATGATACTTTTTACCTAATTCGGCACCTAATTCTTCAGCTTTATGCCAATCGTTACAAGCGCCCTCCATATCTCGTAGCATTTCTTTTGCAATTCCTCTATTTACATAAGCTCCTGCATATAAAGAATCAAAAGTTATTGCATTATTTGCAAAATCAAAGGCTTTTTTATAATCTTTTTGTTTAAAGAAAATTGCGCTTAAATTATCAGATGCAGCAGCATATTTTGGATTTAGCTGTAAAGCCTTTTCAAAATCTTTTTTTGCATCTTCAATTTTCCCTTGCTCCAATTGTGAAACACCTCTATTGTTATAGGCTGTCGCATAATTTGGATCAATCGAAATTGCTTTATTGAAAGCTGTCATTGCTCCTACATAATCCTTCATTTTCTTTTTGGTAGTTCCAATATTGTTTATAACAAAGGCCAATTTAGGATTTTTTTTAGAAGCTTCTTCATAATCTAAAATCGCTTTTGGATAATTTACCATCATTCTATGACAACTTCCTCTATCGTTATAGGCGAATGCGAAATTTGGATCCAATTCAATTGCTTTTGTGAAGTATTTTATTGCTTCAGGATAGTCAATTTGTAGGAATTTTAATGTACCGTAATTGTAGTAAGCTTTAGGGTTTTTCGGATCCAATTGAATAGATTTTTCGTAATCTTTTTCAGCTCTTAAATAATCGTTTGAACCTTGTAAAGCTCTTGCTCTTTGGAAATAGGCTTTGGAATAATTAGGATCAATTTCGATTAATTTATCTAATGTTTTCGAAGCATCCTTAAAATTACCATCTTCATTTTCCGCCACTCCTTTGTTATAATATGCAGCAGTGAAATTAGGATCCAAGGATACAGATTTTGAGAACTGATCAATAGATTCTTTTATTTTTTTTTCTCCAAAAAGTTGAATTCCCTTATTGTAAAATTCTTGGCTTTGTGCAGTAGCCTCGTTTTTAATATTTAGAGCTGAAATAGAGTCTCTATATGCAATCTCTGATGGAGTTAATTCTTCTAATTGTGCAACAGAAGTAAAAGTTACAAGAAATGTAACATGGAGTAAAAAATGATTTTTCATTTTCATAGTTAAATGTTTTTTTGGTTTATATAAACCAAGTATTCATAGCAGTCCAAAACTACAAAGTTCAATTCATTTATCTATAAAGAAGTTTTCAACAGTTTATTTAATTAGTCTAAAAATTAATAATTACATAAAAATTACGTCTAAAAATTATTAAGATTTTTATAACTAAAATAAATTAAGTTCAACTTTTTTTTAAAGCATTGTTGTAGGGCAAACATATTCAGTTATTGGAATCTTAGTTTTGTTTATTGCATTCATTCCTCCAATAACATCTACAAATTTGCTAATTCCATGTCTTTTTAAAATAGAAGCTGCAATCATGCTTCTATAACCACCTGCACAGTTAACAATAAATGGATTTTTAAGTGGTAATTCCGATAATCTATTTTCAAATTGATTCAAAGGAATATTGATTGCTCCTTTTACATGTTCTGAATCAAATTCACTTTTCTTGCGGACATCAAAAAGAGTAAAACTTTCATTTTTAATTTTAGTTTCTAATTCTTCTGCGGTAATTCGATTAACAGTATCGATTATTTTTCCAGCTTTTTTCCATGCGTCAAATCCACCTTTTAAAAATCCAATTGAATTGTCAAATCCAATTCTAGACAATCTAATTAGTGCTTCGTTCTCTTTACCTTGCGGACAAATTAATGCAATTTTATGGTTTATATCTGGGATTAATTCACCTACCCACATAGCAAAATTACTTTCTAAACCTATATTTAAACTATTTGGAATAAACCCATTTGCAAATTCTTCGGAGCTTCTACAGTCCAAGATTAAAATTTCTTTCTGATCAATCAATGTTTCAAATTCGTCAACATTGATTTCGGTATTTCCTTTCAATAGAACACTGTCTAAATTTTCATATCCATTTATATTTAAAAGTACATTTTTAGGGAAATATGCAGGAGGTGAGGTTAATCCGTTTAATAAAACTTCAATAAATTCAGGTTTAGATAATTCAGGATTTAGAGCATAATTGGTCTTTTTCTGGTTTCCTAAAATATCCGTAGTTTCTTTACTCATGTTCTTTCCACATGCACTTCCAGCACCATGATTTGGATAAACAATTAATTTGTCATCTAAAGGCATTATTTTATTTCTCAATGAATCATATAAATATCCTGCCAATTTCTCTTCTGTTAATTCTGCTTTAACGTGTTGCGCTAAATCAGGTCGACCTACGTCACCAATAAATAAAGTATCACCTGTAATTATTCCATGCTCTTTTCCATTTTCATCGATCAATAAATAGGTCGAACTTTCCATTGTATGTCCAGGTGTATGTAATACTCGAACCGTATAATTACCGACTTTAAATTCTTGATTATCTGCTGCAATAATTGCTTCAAAATTGGGTTGAGCTGTAGGTCCATAAACAATTTTAGCACCAGTTTTTTTAGCTAAATCTAAATGACCACTTACAAAATCAGCGTGGAAATGAGTTTCAAACACATACTTAATCTTTGCATTGTCAATTTTAGCTTTTTCAATGTAAGGATCAACCTCACGTAGAGGATCAAAAATAGCAGCTTCACCGTTATTTTCTAAATAATATGCTGCATGTGCTATACACCCTGTATAAATCTGTTCAACTTTCATAATGTCAATTTTCAATTATTTCAATCAATTAATCAAATGTAAAGGAAATGAAAATTAAAAAAAATGACTTTGGTTATGTTTATAAGTGAAATAGATTAATGAAAATTTGAATCTGTAATTTATCTGTCTGTGATTTGTAATCTAATTCATTATCTTTAGCGCACTAAAATCTGTATATGTCTAAGGAAGTATTTATTGTAGACGGCGTAAGAACCGCAATCGGAAATTTTGGAGGAACTTTATCTCCAGTAAGAGTCGATGATTTAGCAGCGATTGTATTGAAAGGATTGTTGGATAAGCATCCTGATTTAGATCCTAAATTAATAGAAGAAATTATTTTAGGATGTGCTAATCAAGCGGGCGAAGATAATCGAAATGTTGCAAGAATGGCTGGTTTATTAGCTGGTTTGCCAGTTGAGATTGGTGCCGAAACAGTAAATATTTTATGTGCTTCAGGAATGGCAGCAACTGTAAATGCGATGCGTGCTATCAAAGATGGTGCAGGAGATATTTATATTGCAGGTGGAGTAGAGCACATGACTCGTGGTCCTTGGGTGATTTCCAAAACATCATCTGCTTTTGGTAGAGATGCTCAAATGTTTGATTCTTCTTTTGGTTGGAGATTTATAAATCCAAAACTAGAAGAAGTTTATGGAGTTGATAGCATGGGAATGACTGCCGAAAATTTGGTAGAAAAATATGGAATTGATAGAGAATCTCAAGATAAATTTTCAGCTTGGTCTCAAGAAAAGGCAGCAAAAGCAATTTCAACTGGAAGATTTGTTGAAGAAATTATACCTGTAATTATACCTCAAAAGAAAAAAGATTCAATTGTTTTTGATACGGATGAATTCGCAAGACCAGAAACAACATTAGCATCTTTATCTGGATTACGTCCTGCTTTTAAAAAGGATGGATCGGTTACAGCTGGAAATGCATCTGGTTTAAATGATGGAGCAGCAGCATTATTATTAGCTTCAGGAGAAGCTGTTAAAAAACATAATTTTAAACCTTTAGCTCGTATTGTTGGTGCTGCTGTAGCTGGAGTTGAGCCAAGAATAATGGGTGTTGGGCCTGTATATGCTATAAATAAAGTATTAGAACGTACGGGCTTAACTTTAGATCAAATGGATATTTTAGAGTTAAATGAAGCTTTTGCAGCTCAAGTTTTAGCATGTACTCGAACATTAGGTATTGCAGACAACGACCCTAGAATTAATCCTAACGGAGGAGCGATTGCTCTAGGTCACCCGCTTGGCATGTCTGGTGCTCGTATACTTTTAACAGCTGCTTTGGAACTTCAAAAAACAAATAAACGTTATGCATTAGTGAGTATGTGTATAGGAGTTGGACAAGGTTATGCTACAATTATTGAGAGAGCATAATTTTTGACAACTATTTAATAGAAATATTCGTCTAATGTAATCTTCTAAGGGATTTCTATGAAACAATTATTTTTCGGATTTATTATTTTTTCATTGTTGTTTACTTCTTGTCATAAGAAGAAAACAACGTGGAATTCTGATTGGTCTGTTCCAATTGTGAATGATACACTTTCTTTAGATAAATATGTAAAAAATTCAACGCTTTCTGTTTCAAATTCTGGGTTTTATGAATTGAATTATAATAGAACAATTTTAGATTTTAATTTAGTAGATATCGTTAAAATTCCAGACACAACAATTTCTAAATCTTTAGGGATAGCTTTTTCAAATTTCACTCTTGAACCTGGAACTAGTTTTGTAAATTCAATTGAAGAACACAATATGAATGTTGCAGGTGTTGAATTAAAAAAAATAAGATTGGCTAAAGGTTTTTTGGATATTACATTAAAAAACCCAATCAATACAGCTGTTATCTTTAATATGAAATTGCCTGGTGTATCTTTAAATGGAATTGATTATGAGAAAAACTACACCGTTCCAGCGGGAACCAATGCTAATCCTGGAGTTATTGAAGCAACAGTAGATATTTCGGGATATGAAATAGTGTTAACAGGTGTTTCAGGTGGAGGTTTTAATATTATACAGTCAAAATATTCTGTTACAACTGATCCTAATGGAATAACGACCTCAATGACTGATCAAGATATTACGAAAGTATTAATTAAGTTTAGAGGGTTAAATATTGATTATGCAAGGGGATATTTTGGAGATAAAATTATTAGCGATACTACTCAAAGTACAATTGATATATTGAATAATATTTCAGGAGGTACAATTGACTTGCCAGCTTCAAGACTTAAATTTACTATTACAAATGGAATGAAAATTCCTGCAAAAACTACTTTATCGTTAGTTAAAAATATAAATCAAAATGGCACTTCTGTTCCACTATTAGTAAATTCTCAAAGCACTATTCAATTGGGAGAATCTTTTAATTTAGATCCAGCTACAGGGAGTTGGTCGACGTTGTCTAATTATGAAAAAGTTTTTGAATTTAATGCTTCGAATAGTAATTTAGAGCAATACCTAGAAAATTTAGGGGCGACACAAGAGATTGGATATTCTATTCAATTAAATCCTTGGGGAAATTCTTCGGGAGGGTGGAATGAAATATTTCCAACAAGTAGATTGAAAGTGGAAGTGGAGACTTCAATGCCACTAACAATTGGATTAAATGGGTTGACATTGAAAAACAGTTTTGATTTTAATTTAAAACAAAACACTGAAAAAACACATGCAGTATCAGGGAATTTAATTTTACAAGCAACAAATGCTTTTCCTATGTCTGGTAAAATCACTTTAGATTTATTAGATATTGATGGTAATGTACTATTTAAAGTTTTAGGTTCAGAAGTTTTTCAATCCTCATTATTTGGGAATACTGTATCTAAAAATGTAAAAACGTGTATATCAACGGTTCATTTTATTCTTTCTAAAGAGATTATAACGAAATTAGATTTGATTAAAAAAGTTTCTATTATTTCTGAATTCAATACGCCTGAGCCTACGACATTAATTAACGGACAAGTTAAGATTCCTGAAGGGGCTTTTTTAGGTGTAAAATTAAAAGGAGATTTTAAAATTGAAAATAGATATTAGTTATTAGTCCCGATAGCTATCGGGGTTATTATATATTGAGTTTTAAAAGTAAATATGAGAATTAGAATAATTGTATATTGTATTATATTGACTGAAGTGATTTTCGCTCAACAGTTTACACCTATACAACACGATACCACATTATATTCTCAT
>CALPSU020000130.1 GCA_943326315.2 Chryseobacterium gleum | reverse complement strand
GTATTATTTGTGGTTTTTCCTACAATTATTTTCATATCCAAAACAGACTTATCATTTTCAATTACATTCAAAATAAAACCTGCTGAATTAACGAAAATATACTTTTGGGGTAACCTTCGCGGAAGCCACCTCCATCTTTCCATATTCAATTTGATTTGTTTAATTCTCAAATCAATAGATACATTTAAAGCTTTAATCGTCTTAAAATAGACAAATCCGTCATCAATTAATCCATAATTAGATTGGGTTATTTTTAATACTTTTTCTAAAGAAGTATCAAATGTAGAATCCGTAACATTTAATTTAGGAAATAGTACATTCAAACGTTTTCTAAGCAAAAGAACATTATAATTTTTATCACCTTTTTTTAATTTAAGTTTGTTTGGTAAATTAATCCAGCCTCCATTTCTTTTAATCTCAATAAAATTCTTAAGAGAACCTTTTAAACTTTGGTATGCGCTATGTGAACAAGAAAAATTATTTAAAGTTTCCTTGACTTTATTTTCTTGAACCGCTTTTTTTAAAGAATCAATTAGATTAACGGATCTTAATCTCAAAGCTCCTCCTTTATTATATTTATTAAACCGAATTATTCCCACATATTGATTGGATGCGAATTTAAAATAAGCATCACTTAATAGAAGTTCAAAATCTACCCATTTAGATATGTAATTTGGATTATCTTTTAGACCTTGAAAATTAACCAAAGCAATTTTTAAAGTTTCTATCGCTTTCAAATGATAGTTATTAGGCTCAAATCCATCCAAATTAGATTCTTTAATTTTTGATAGTAATGAATTGGCTATTGGTAATTGTCCATTACTACCTATCCAAATTGAATTATAATTAGAGTTTTTATAATATTTAATAAGTGTATTTTTAGAAGAAATAGTTTCACCTTTAATTATATAGGAAGTTGAATTAATTCTTTTTTTAAGAAGTATTCTTACTTTTTCAGCAATATTTAAAGAATTATCACTCGAAAAATTAAATAACCAACCTGTTAGTGTAAACAATAAAAATATTGAAACAACAATTTTCAAAAAATTCACGAATAAAATATTACAAATGCACAGCCAATAAAGGATAATCAACAGATTCGCTCAAATATTTTGCAATATCACCGTGAAATATATTTTCAAACAATCCTCTATCGTAAATTGTAATTGCCAACATATCTGCATGAACCTCTTTCACATAACTATCCATTTTTTGAGCTACAGTTTCTTCTTCATCTAAATTAACTTTTGAAAAAGAAATTGTCTCTTTCCTTCCGAAATAGGAAAAAACCTCATCCTTTAATGCACTATAAATATCCTCTGCAATTGCAGTTTTATGTTTACTAACGTGTAGAAATACAATTTCTGGATTATACGTGTCTAGAAAATCTTTAAGTTGTAAAAATGAAATTCGATTATTTCTACTGTAATCCCATGCAAAAACTATTTTTTCGATAGTCTTATATGTCGCTTTTTCAGGAATCATTAAAACAGGGCATTTCGACTTTTTAATGATGTTATAAGCATTTGTTCCAAAAAGATATTGATGCATGTTATCAGTTCCATTTGTACCGATTACGATTAAGTTATTTTCCATCGTTTTACCAACTATAACTTTTTCTAATCTTTTTAAACTAACTTCAACACTAAAATCACTTACAACCTTATAAGTTTTAGTTATTTCATCACAAATATGTTGCAATCTATCTGAGATAGTTTTTATGTTATCACTTACAATTTCAGATACAAACGAATCTGTTATTGAAATTGATTTTAC
The DNA here is from genome assembly GCA_943326315.2 of Chryseobacterium gleum. Taxonomy (GTDB): domain Bacteria; phylum Bacteroidota; class Bacteroidia; order Flavobacteriales_D; family Crocinitomicaceae; genus CAIUKX01. The sequence goes on along the minus strand of CALPSU020000130.1, from coordinate 5,309 downwards.
ATGTATTAATTCTATTTTAGCACCTAATCTTTGTGCTAATTTTGCAGCATATTCAATTGCATTATCTGCCGTAACAGTAAAATCTGTAGGACAAATTATTTTATTTATCGTCTTCATTTTCCTTGTAAATAATTATTTATGATGGAATGCTATAAATGGAACTTTGGTATGATATACCAATTTCTTTGTAATACTCTTAGTGAAAAGACGTTTAAATAAATTCCTGCTTTTTGTGGAAATACCAAATAGATTAACAGATTCTTTTTTAATATATTGTTCTAGTTTTTTTTCAATTTCTAAACCATAAATTAATTTATAAGAAATATGTTCATACGTAATTTTCTTCTTTACTTTATCTTCAAATTCTTTTAAAAATCCTTCTTCACAAATAAAGTTACACTCTCCATCAATGATATGAATAACGGTAATTGTTCCGTTATCAATTTCCGCAAATTCAACCAATTGATTTAATGTTTTTATATCACTTTTATGATAATCTGTTGCAAAAACTATGTTTTCAATTTTACCAAATGATGCTTTTTCAGGTACAGCAATTAACGGACAAACAGTTCTACCAATAACTTTAGCGGTATTGCTTCCAATAAGTACTTCTTTAATTCCACTAGCTCCCTGAGTTCCCATTATAATTAAATCAACTTTCATTTTTTCGGAAATATCAAGAATTGAATCGATTAATAATCCTTCTCTAATAATATATTCACAATCAAATTCGAATTGTTTTTTCACCCTATCAACCAATTCAATGAAATTCCTTTTTGTACTTTCTTGAATTGCAAAATTCTGTTCATACATAAGATCTGTCTGAAAATCTGGACCGTAATAAGTGACGTAATAAACATGAAGTAAGATCACTTTCAAACCTTCTTTTTTTGCAAATTGAACTGCATAATCTACTGCATTATCTGCATTTTTTGAAAAATCTGTTGGTACTAATATTGTTTTCATTTTAATAATTATTTATTTCGTTTAGTATTTCTTTTAATTGGATATTTATTCATTATAATCTTAACTGCAGGATGAATATGTTTATTCATGTAAACCGGGTTGTATATATCGCCTCTTGCCGTTCCTGTCCAAACTAATTTGTTGTGGTTTTTATCAAATACATTTAAAGTGATAGAATTTTCTAAATACTCAATTTGTTTTACGGAATAACTAGAAGGATAACAGTAAATATCACCTTGACGATAATAATATTCATTTGAGTAAGGATTATAATACATACTTCCATAATAATATTTACAATTATAATATTGACCAGGTCGAGTCATGTTGACAATTACCTTATCCTTCATTTGATTTAATACAACAATTTGCAAGAGTAAATCTGGATTTTCTAAGTTTACTGAGCATCCCCTTTGCGAAAATTTTTGACCAAAATAATTTTTAAGATTATTCATAATGATTTCATTATTATAGGGTAAATTAACGGTATCAGTAATGTCTGGTAACCATGCAAAAGTTTTATAAATAGAGAAATCTGTATTAAAATCTTTTTTGGATGATATATAATAATAAGAACTACAACTTGTTAAAATTAAAATCGCCATCATTATCACTAAATAATTTGAAATTTTGTTTTTCTGTTTCATTTATAAAAAATTTGGATTATTCTACTTCTGTAAAGGTCAACAATGATTTCTCTTCTATAAATGACTCCTATCAATCCTAACCATGATGTGTCATTATGCATTAACTACTTCTTGTTTATCAACTAAATTATTTTCCCTTTTCAATCTGGTAAATTTTTCAATTTCATCCCAGGAATAGGTATTTAAAATATCCTCTTTTTTACACCAAGCACGTTTGGCAATAAAAACACTTAATTGAATATATTCAAAATCACTTGTTGCATGACCATCACTTCCCAATACTAATTTCACACCTTTTTTACGAGCTAACATAGCCATATCGTCGTTGAGATCCATGCGGTTCGGTTGTCCATTGATTTCAAGTGCAGTATTGGTTTTTTTGGCTGATTCTATAATCTTTTCTATTTCTGTAACATAAGATTCTCGTAAACCTATTTTTCTTCCTGTAGGATGACTAAGGCAATTTACATAAGGGTTTTCGCATGCCTTAATAAGTCGTTCAGTAATATTTTGAGTCACATTTGTATGAATTGAAGCTGTAACCCAGTCTAATTTTGAAAGAATATGATCAGGAAGATCTAATTTACCATCTATAAGAATCTCTACTTCTACTCCATATTTAACAAAATTAGAACCTAGCTTTTTATTAATTTCCTCAATTGCTTTAATTTGATTTAAAATATGTTTTTCATCCAAACCATTCGCTATTTTCAATGACTTTGAATGATCCGTTAAAACAATATATTCGTAATTGAAGGACTTTTTAATAAATGCGACAATTTCATCTATTGAATTCACACCATCGCTCCATAAACTATGGATATGAAAATCTCCTTTTAAATCCTCTTTATTTATAAGTACTGGTATTTCATGCTTAGCTGCAAGTTCGATTTCACCCTTATCTTCTCGCATTTCAGGAGGCATAAATTGGTAGGAAAGTGTATTGTATATTTCTTCTTCGTTCCTACTCGCTATTTTTTCACCTGTAGTCTTTTTAAAAATTCCATATTCAGAAATTTTGAACCCTTTTTCTTTCGCAATTTTTCGTATATGAATATTATGCTCTTTTGACCCTGTGAAATACTGTAATGCAGCCCCCCATTCATCAACGTCAACAATTCTAAAATCTATTTGTTTACCTGATTTTTTAAGGATTACACTCACTTTTGTATTTCCTTTCAAGAGAATACTACCAACATGATCGGAGGTAGAAAAAGCATCGATAACTTTTTTTCTATCCTTCTCTTCACACGCTATTAAGATGTCGAAATCACCAATAGTTTCTTTTTTCCTTCTTAAACTACCTGCTAATTCGGCTTTTACAACTCCTGGAATTTCTCTTATCCAACCTATTAATTTATCTCCCAATTTAATCGCATCCCACAACAACATTCGATCTTCCACGCTTTTATGAAGTTTCAAACCTCTAAGCATATTTCCAATTTTCTTCTTACCAAAACCTTTAAGTTTTGCTATACTTCCATTTTGTAAAGCTTCTACAATTTTTTGATGTGAATCTATATTTAGCTCTTCGTGAATTTTTTTGAGTGAATGTGGTCCAAACCCTTTTATTTCCATGAGATTAGTTAACTCAATAGGCACTAATTTCTTTAATCTATCGTATTCTTTAATCCTTCCAGTTTTGATAAATTCTTCCATTTTATCCGCTAAACCATCACCAATTCCAGGAATATCTTTTAATGATTTTTTTTTCTTAAAATCCACTATATCTTCTTGCATCGCGTCAATAACTTTGGAAGCTTTGGAATATGCTATTGCTCTAAAACGATTATCTCCTCCTAAATATTTATACATAATTGAAAAGTCTTTAAAAATCTTTGCAATATTCTTATTCATTTCTAAACTCATATTCTATAATTTTTATAATTAAAATTCCTCTTGAAAATAAAAAGCACCCTATAAATTAATACAGGATGCTTTTCTGAAAATCAAAAAATGTTAATCAATAATTCTCAAACTTTTCATTACGCTTTTTCCAGCTGAATGTATTTTCACAAAATATACACCTTGATCCAAATTAGAAGTATTGATTTGAACTTTTGATCCTTTAAACTCACTTGAGAAAGTTAATTGTCCAAGAACATTCAATATTTCAATTTTATCAATATTTACATCTTTTCCTTCAATTGTAATAATATCATTTGCAGGATTTGGATAAACAACAACTTCATTACTTATTTCTCCAACATTTTTAATACCTGCTGAACTTGTTACAACAAAAGTTGATGAAGCTGAACAACCATTTTCATCCGTAACAACTACTGTGTAAGTTCCCAAAGATAAACTTGACAAATCTTCAGAAATTGAACTATTAGACCATAAGTAAGTATAATTACCAACACCTCCGGTTACAGTAATATCTATAGAACCGTTACTTGGCGAAGTAGCATTTGTAATTGAACCATTTACAATCACAGGAGTTAACGGCTCAGTAATCGTGAAATCTCTAGTTACTGAACATCCATGTTGATCAGAAATATCTACACTATATGTACCAGGTATAAGGTTGAAATTATCTTCAGTAGAAACTCCATTTGACCAAGAGAATTCGAATCCTGGTGTTCCACCATTCACACTAATATCAATAACACCATTGTTACCACCAGCACAAGTTACATTAGAAACATTACCTTCAATCGTGAACTCAGCAGGTTCAGCAACAACAGCTGGGAAGGTAGAAATACAACCATTTTGATCTCTTGTGTAGATTGTGTAAGAACCACCATATAAATCTGTAAATTGATTTGAGTTTTGGAAAGTATTACCATCTAAACTGTAAATAATTGAACCTACACCACCGTTTGCATGAACATTTAATATTCCATTATTTTGTCCATTACAAAAAATATTTAAAGCACTATATTCAATTGTCATAGCAGTAGGTTGAGTTATGAAAACATTTTTATTTCCAGTACATCCTCCTGCATCCTTTACAAGGAAATTATATTGATCAGCTTGCAACTGAGTGAATGTATTACTTGATTGATATGTAAGTCCTCCATTTATGCTATAAGCTAAAGTACCTGAGCCGCCTCCAACTAATAATGTTACAACTCCCGTACTTCTATCGTTACATAAAACATTTGTAACATCCGAATTAATAACAAAAGCATTTGGTTCAGTAATTTCTATTTCAGTATGACCGATACAACCTACAGCATCTTTTACAATAAGATCATAAATTCCAGCACTTAATCTATTAAATAAAGTTGTTGATTGATAAGAAACACCGTTAATAGAATATAACAAAGCTCCAGTTCCTCCTGAAATTAAACCAACCGAAATAGATCCATCACGACCATTATTACAATTTACATTTGTATGGTTACTAGAAACGATAGATGGGCCATCTGAATCAAAAACAGTTGCATTTATTTCTGTCATACATCCTAAATCATCTTTAGCAGTAATAACATAAACTCCAGCAGATAAAGATGAAAATAAACCATTTCCAAATAATCCACCATCAATACTATATAAATATCCTGAACCTGAACCTCTTGTCGCAGAAACTAAAATCCCTCCATTTAAATTACCACATGCAGTATTTGTTGTTGTAGCAACTGGAAGAACAGCTGTAGGTTCTAAAATTATTGCAAATGTTCTATAAACACATTTATTTGCATCCGTTACTACTAAAGTATAAGAAGAATTTGCTTCCAAATTTCCAAATGT
>CALPSU020000129.1 GCA_943326315.2 Chryseobacterium gleum | reverse complement strand
CTGGTTCAAAAAGAGGTAAAACCTGACTTTTAGTTAAACTCAATTTGTTTTTATTTGAACTATGTTTAATGAAAACTGAATCAATAAGGACAACTTCATCTTTTAGAGATTGAGAAAAAAAAGAAGTCGATGTAGATAGCAGAAATAAAAATAATATTTTCAAAAGTAATTTTTTATCAAAAATAACAATTTAAGCTAAAAAACGAACATTTAAACAATATATTTAAGTATTTAATTTACTTTTTTTTGAAAAAATGCTAAAAAACACCCGATGTTATTTAACTATAACTTTTCCTTTAATTTCTTGATCATCGAAAATAATGGAATAAAAATATAAACCTTTAGCTAGTATTTTTGTGCTTTTAATTTTGTGATTTCCCAATTCTAAATGACTATTAATGATTTCTTCAACCTTATTACCCAATTCATCGAATATTGTAATCGCAACCTTTGAATCGTTAATTAATTTAAAATTAAAATTAAAAAAATCATCCGACGGAATTGGAAAAACCTCTAAATTTGAAAACTTCAATTTTTCATCATAATTAAAAAAATCATACTCAAAACTTGTATTTGAAAAATAAATCAATTTTTCATTTACTCTGATATCCGATTCACTAAATGGGATTAGTTTATTGTTTTCATCTAAAACTTTTATTTTTTTAATTACTCTTCCATTTTTAATGACAAAACTTAACTGTTTATTTAATTTAATTTCTGAAAGTTTTAGTCTGATAATTAATGTAGAATCATCCGATATCTCAAAATCAAAATCAGTTGAAACCCTATCTTTCCAAAAGAAACCATATTCTTCGAATGGAATAATGGTAGTTTTTTCAGTTAATTTACTTAAGAAAATTTGTTCTGCTATTATTTTCCAAGATCTGTTTGGATGAATTAACAATACAGTGGGTGAATAATTTTCTGAATATTTGTGTTGGGCAGTTTTCCAGATTTCAACTTTATTTAAGTAATTTTCTTCGGATATTCTTTCTTCAACAAATACATCTGAAATGGTATTTGGTATTTCAAGAATTGAACTTGTATCAGCTGACATTGACAGTGATAAATGACCTTGATAAGGAAATGAAGTTAATACATCGTTAGCACTATTACTAGAATTAAAAGTGTAATTCATGAATTCTAAACCTTCTAATAAATTCTTGTTATATGCTAAATATCCAGCTCTAAATGATATAACATCAACATCTACAGCTTCCTTCAATAATTGTTTTGAAACTGAAATTTCTCCACAAACAGTTACTTCATTCGATTTAATTCCGTCGTAAAAAGGATGATACAATTCCTGAGTAATTGAATTACAATCTCCTAACAATACAATACTTGAATTATCAAAATCAGGAACATGACTAACTGAGTGACTTGCAATTTCATGCCCTTTAAGTTTAACGGATTCTATTTGATCTTCATAACCATTCCAAAAATCTTTTGCAATAGAATCGTGGTTATAATGTGTTGTAATAAAATAGGTTGCACGAATTTTGTTTTCATACTCAAAACTTGAAAAATCAGTCATAAAATCCGATATTGCTGATGTTGCATCTACATCGTGAGTAATAACTAAAATAGAATTTGAATTTGAAACACTAGTATGCTTAGAAACAGCAAATGGAACATTATTTTCATAAATACCTTTAAGTAAAAAAGAATAAAAATCTGAACCAATCTCAAAATCATTTGAATAATGCTTAGCAATTTTAAAATCTTTTGCAACTTGATTTCTAAGAATCACATCATCCCAATTTACTCCCATCAAATATACAAACCCATTTCCAAATTGATTTTTTGAAATTGCTGAATTGCCATCATCAAAATTTGCTAAAGAAATAGCCGTACTTAAAGAATATCCCCTACAATTAAAACCTGAAACAAAAGAAGTATCACATATTTTCAAATTCACTTCTTCAAGCGTATTTAAAAAATAAGTCTCTTTTTTTAGTAGATCTAAATCCCCATAAATATTTTTGTACAATGGTGTATATACATAAGAGTTAACACCTGCAATATTGAAAAGTTTATTTTCTTTCAATTGGGATAAAAATAAAATACCCCCACTTGAAACATAATTTGACAAAGAATCAATTAAATCGTTTGAAAAAAAACCTATTTCAACAGTAGAAGGTATAACTATAATAGGATTTATTTGAGCTTTAGAAAATGAAGTATAAGTTGAAAATGGAACACCTGATACTTTAAGTGCATGATTTAATGAAAAAATGTTTGAGATATCAGATACCCCGGAATAATTCTTTATATCTAAAATTGAAATTCTATTTTGAGAAAAATAAAATGGTATAGAACAAAAATAAAAAATAACAGCTAAAAATAAAGTTCTCATATTTAACATCAATAGGTTTGTAATTCTTTATTTTTTTTTCCTTTCATTATCTTACTATTAAATGAAAGAATATTTGAGAATTTTATAAACACTATAAAAACCTCAATAATTAAGAATGAACTAACTAATAAATCAATTCTAAAATTCCAAAAAAACTTTATAATAAAAAAAAATAACATCCAATAAAATATAGTAGATTAGTATAGAAAACTGAATAGCATTAAATGAGAATAAATACCTAAGTGAATTTACTTTTAAGTATAAAAAAACAAATATCGAAAATTAATCCCTTAAATAACATTTCATTTAGAAAAAGTTTTAATATTTAAATCTTTATTTCTTTAAAATTGATTACTTATAATAAAATTCATCTAAAAATAATTAATCAAAGCACTCAGAAATTGTTTGATTAAGATTAATAAGAACTAATTAATTATTTTGAATTAACCTATCCAACCTATATTTTCTTCTGTTAACAGAAAACGAGTAAAAAACAAAACTTGAAAAATCAAATTTATCAAAATGAAAAGCAGTGTTGAAATTTTACTTATCAGTAAATTTTGAGTTTTAAAAGCTAAAAACAATAGCATATAAACTGAAATCAATACATACTTTAAAAAAGCTTGAATATGAACGTAAGATCCAAACATAAGCCAAAACAAAAGCATAATAAAAAATAAAATTAACAAGTGCTTATATGAAATAATAAAATCAGACTTAAGAAAGAAATTGACCGCAATTAAAATAAAAGGAGTTGCGAAAATAAATCTGTTTAAACTAAATAAACTTCCACCTCTAAATAAAAAAACGGTTAAAGTCATACCACCCAAATAAGCTAATGAAAACAACACATCATTCGGAATGATACTATTTTTATTAATCTTAATTTTTAAAATATTCAACAATAAAAAAACACCTGAAACTAAGCCAATGGCGAATGCAATTCCATCTAAACGAACAATCATATTTCCTCCCCAAGACGTCAATGGAAAATTAGGGACTTGCAAATGATTTCCCCATCCTTTTTGAACTTCGAAAAACTCAAACCATTTATTAGTATAGCAATACTGAATAAAACCAACAACTGCTAAACCTGTTAAACTAACAATAATATAAAGTAAAATTCTTTGATAAATTTTCTCTTTTCGAGTGACTCCAAAAAATTCTAAAATCAACAAAGAAGGAATCAAAACAGTAAAAGATGGACGTGTAAGTACACATAGAAATAAACCCAATAGAATCATCGGTAATTTATCTTTCTTAATTCCTAAAAGTAGAATTACGGAACAAGCAAAAAAAACGGCTTCTGAATAGGGTAAATAGAAAAAAATTGCACTTGGAATACTTAAAAATAAAAACAACTCTAGCGCTTTTAATTTTAAAGGTTTAATTAAAAAATAAAACGCAGTAAAGTATATTAAAACATTCATTAACACAACACCATATATACTTAGAGAAAAGAGTTTCCATAACATTGGGAAAAATGGAAAAAATGCAAGTAAAAACCCATGGTATCCAGTTTTTCGAATTGAGTTATAGTGACCTGCATCCCAATTTATAAAATTATGTTCGGATAATAAATCAGGATAAAAATATGATTTTATAAAAAAAATGATCACTAAAAATAAAAGTATGTACCCTCCTATTATTTTTAATTCTATATTTTTTTTCATATTTATATTTTAAAAAACTATTAACAAATCTAACTTAATTTTACAATAAAATTCACCTATATTTGAACTATTCAGTTTTAAAGTTATGAGGATTTTTTTAGCTATTATTTTTTTATCATTTCCTTTTTCGGTCCTTTTGGCTCAAGAAGAATGTTCTAGATTAAAATCCAACCATCAAAACCAAAAAAGTAACACTTTATCTATTAGCCAAATTTCTTTATCCGAAAAATACGATGTTCATTATTATTCTATTGATGTTTCGCTGACAAATTTATCTACATCTATTTCTGGAACTGTTGAAATGCATGCAAAATCAAGAGTTTTCTTAGACTCTGCACTTTTAGAATTATTTCCAACTTTTAATATTACTCAAATAAGGGTTGACAATTCACCCGTTTCATTCTCCCGACAATCATCCGCAATAAAAGTACCTGTAAACTCACAAATAAATCAATCCTTTATAATTGCGATTGATTACAATGGAACTCCACCGAATACAGGAACAAATCCTATGGGAGGATCTGGTTTAACAAGTAAAATTGAAACCGCTTACAACAAGCAAGTTACAGCTTCACTTTCTGAACCATTTTCAGCTTATGAATGGTGGCCGTGCAAACAATCGCTCTCTGACAAGGCTGATAGTTGCTCTGTTAAAATTACAGTTCCAAATACTTGTAAAGCTGGCTCAAATGGCATTTTACAAAATGTTATAGATTTAGGGAATGGTACTTCTCGTTACGAATGGAAACATAAACACCCAATTGCTTATTATTTAATTTCAGTTGCTGTTGGAGAATATATTGATTATTCTATCTACTCAAATCCAATCGGATCACCAAATCCAATTTTAATACAAAACTATATTTATGATTCACCAGAATGTTTAATAAATAATAAATTAAATATTGATAAAACATCAGATTATTTAGAATTATATTCGAAATTGTACGGTCTTTATCCTTTTTACGATGAAAAATATGGTCATTGTATGGCTCCAATCGGTGGAGGCATGGAACATCAAACAATGACAACTCAAGTTCATTTCGATAAAAATCTTACTGCACATGAACTCGGACATCAATGGTTTGGAGATAATGTAACTTGTGCTTCTTGGGCTGACATATGGGTAAACGAAGGTTTCGCTACATATTCTCAATATTTAATGCTTGAAAATTTATTTCCGAACGAAAGAAAACTTCAAATGGAAAATTATCATTCAGCTGCAATGCAATATAACGATGGCAGTGTTTATGTTGATGACACATTGAGTGCCCATAGAATTTTTGATTACCGCTTAACCTATGCAAAAGGAGCATCTATAATTAACACGATGCGTTTTGTAATTAACAACGATGATTTATTTTTTCAGGGATTAAAAGATTATCAAACAAATTTTGGAGATAGTGTAGCTACTGGTCAAGATGTAAAAACATCCCTCGAAAAAGCATCCGGCAAAGATTTAACAAAAATTTTTGATGAGTGGTATTACGGTCAAGGGTTTCCAACCTATAACATTAAATGGAATACAATTGGATATGATTTATCCTTGCAAATTGACCAACGTCCTTCAGGTGCTTTTATAACTCAAAAGTTTACCAATCCTTTAGAAATAAGTTTTTCAAGAGAAAATAAAAGCGATACAACTATTCGGTTTGAAATTTATGAATTATCAAATCAATTTCTCATTCGAAATATTGGAAGAGTTAACAATGTAATTGAAGTTGATCCGTATAATTGGATAATTAATAAAATGGATTCAATCTTTCACGATTCTTATTTTGAAGTTTCTCCAAAACTAGAAGATCATATCTATGAAGATGAATTAAAGATTTCACCAAATCCCACTAAAGGAGAATTTATGATGATAGCCAAAAGCCCGGGAAAGCATTCTTTTAAAATAATAGATTCTAAAGGCAAATTAATTAAAGATGGTGAATTCGAAAAAGATATTATTTTAGATATATATACATACTCTCAAGGAGTCTATCTAATTCAAGTTAAATCTGAATTTGGAGACATTCAAACTCGACGAATCGTTAAAAATTAAATGTAAATCCTTCCTTAAAAAAATACAAACATTTTTTTTAGATTAGACTAAAAAAAATGTTTATATTTGCTGTAAATAAAGTTTTTTGAAAATGAAACTAATACTATTTAATTTTACACAAATATTAGCTTTTTATACATTCTCCCAATTTCAAACTTCAATTCAAACTGATCGACCTGATCAAACGGAATGTCCATTTATAGTACCAGTAAATTTTATGCAAATTGAAAATGGATTTTCAAAAGAAAATGAGAATACTAAATTAAATTATTTTTTTCCTGCATCTCTTTTTAAATATGGGATAAATGAAAAAATTGAACTTAGAATTATTTCTGAAATTATCTATACTGAATCAGAAAAAAGAGGATTAAATCCTTTAACATTTGGATTTAAATTAAATTTATTTAAAGAAAAAGGACTTTTGCCTACTACCTCATTAATTACTCATTTAACAACATCAAAACTCGGAAGTAAAAACTATCAATTATCTTATATAGCTCCATCTTTTAGATTTACAGTTCAACATACACTTTCAAAAAAAGCTACATTAGGATACAACATTGGAGAAGAATGGAATGGTGAAACACCAGATCCAACTTTCGTTTATACATTTACACTTGGGTATTCCTTGCCAATAAATTTCGGATGTTATATTGAAATTTACGGATTCAAACCTCACCAAAAAAAAATTGACAACAAATTCGATGGAGGTATAACCTATTTAATTGGTAAAAACTTACTTTTAGATATTTCTGGGTGTTTTGGACTTTCAAAAAAAAATCCCTCAAATTATATTGCACTAGGCTGCTCCTACCGGTTTAATACTCGGATTCCAAAATAATGTATTTCTCTTTTGCTTCATTTCTAGAACAAGCATTAAAATGCCACCATTCTGTTGCAATATTTTGAAATTGTTGAGACTCCATTACTTTTCTCAATAATTTTCTATTTTCAATTTGTTTTAGAGTTAATTCACCAGTAGCTAAATATTTTTCTTCTAAACGGGGATAAGCAAT
>CALPSU020000128.1 GCA_943326315.2 Chryseobacterium gleum | reverse complement strand
GTATTTGATTTTAATGGTGGGTTCGGTAGCGCAAGAACATCCTATTTTCATAAATCATTAGGAGGATATCATGGTGCGAAATTAAGAAATATTCAAAATTTATACGACTTTCAGTTGTCACGTTCAAATAACAAAGTTTACGACATGATGAATGTAAAATATTTTATCCAAGACGCTCAGGCTCGACCAAATCCAACAGCTTTAGGGAATGCTTGGTTAGTTAAATCTGTTAAAACAGCATCTTCCCCAAACGATGAGATTTTATCTCTAGGAAATAAGTTTAATGTAATGAATATTGGTAAAGGTCAACTTTGTATAAATGGAGAAAATACTTCAAAAGGGGCTGTTTATGGAAACGAAAAAATTCAATATGTGTTAGGTACTGATTCATTATCTGTTTCTCTTCCTAATGGTTTAGCAAAAGGTATGAAAGCTTTATTTGTTATGGATGCAAATGGAAAGACTAATTTAATTCCAGCTCAAACTCAACAGCTAGATACTGCAAATTCATTCCAACAATTAGCTTCTATAGAAATTATTAGTGATTTCAATCCAAGCATTGAAGCTGTAATGTTGAAATCTGAAGCAGATAAATTATCTACGTTAAAATATTCTGGAGAAGGTTCAGTTAAAATGACTTCCTACGCACCAAATAAATTAAGTTATTCAGCTACATTAAAAAGCAAACAATTAATTATTTTTTCTGAGATATATTATGCAGATGGATGGAAAGCTTTTGTTGATGGAAAAGAAACTGAAATTAGAAAAGTAGATTACTTATTAAGAGGCTTAGAAGTTGATAAAGGAAATCATAAAATTGAATTTAAGTTTGATTTACCAAAATTTCATAAATCAAATACTTATTCTATTCTGGGATCAGGTGTTGTATTTTTATTAATTATTGGAGGTTTCTGGATGGATAGAAAAAAGAAAAATTCAGTAGAGTAATTAAATAATGTTTCAAGAGATTTAGAGAGAATTATAAATCTCTTGAAACATTTTACCGACTTTATTTTTATTAAATTTTTCAGAATTTTCTGTTGAAATTTTAAGTCTATCAAACTTCGTGTTTAGTGCTTTTTCAATTGATTCTTCCCATTTTTCAATCGAGTTTTCACATATAAAACCATAATCTAATTGAACTAACTCTGGAATTGCTCCTGTATTTGATGCAATTACTGGCACACCACTTACTAAAGCCTCTGCTATTACAACAGAAAAGGTTTCAATTAAAGAAGCATGAACAAAAAAATCTGTAAGTTTTAATATTTCACTTATTTCATTTTTATTTCTTATTCCTAAGAAGTTTATTTGAATCGAATATAATTCTTGGTGATCTTTAAAATGTGTTAATAATGGACCTTCACCAATGATATTTAATTCTATTTTTTGAGATTTTCTTTTTTGGATATTATTTAATGATTCTATAAAAAGATGGGGCTGTTTTGGAGATTTCCAGGAGCCAACAGCAGTAAATACTAAATTATCAGTCTCATTTTTAAGAGAATAATTAAAGATAGTAGTATCAATAATGTTAGGGATGATTGATATTTTCTTAGAGTCATTTATAAAACAAGTTATTTTAGATTTTAGAAAATGAGAAACTACGCTAATCTTAGAAGCATTTTTTAAGGCTTTTCTACCAAGATATCCAAAAGGATGATTAGTGATGAATTTTTCTATTCCAGACCAATGTTCAGTAATAATATGTTTTGCCTTTAATTTTCTTGAAAGTCGATCTCCTACAACGGCACAAGGAAACAAAATGTTTGAATGCACTAAGTCTATTTTTAAATTTGGTTTGATGTTTTTATAGGTGTATTTTTTAGTTATCCAATAGGTTATAAATGGTATTGAATAAATCCATTTATATATGGAGGATTTTAAATGTATAATATGAGTTTGTATACCGTCTTCATTTATCAAAACTTCAATTTTTTTTTCAAATATTTTTGAACCTTTAAATATATTAATTGCGAGAATAATTACTTCATTATCCTTGTTACTTATTGAAGAAGCATGTTCTTTAATGAAAATTCCATTATAGGGACTTTCTTTTGAGGGGTACCAATAAGTAAAAAACAATATTCCCATTACATTTCAGATTAGAATTATTATTTACAATACTAGCAAATTCTAATAGATTTATTATTTTTTACTTAATAATTATTTCAATAAACAGTTTTTTTATTGTTATTTTTGAAATTAATATACTTTTCTGTTTTTCAATTTTTTACTACAGAAATTCTAAAAATGTTTAAAATTTTATTCTATAATGTCAAATTTTCTTCAAAAAGTAGATAAGGCTATCTTAGGCCCATTTTATAAGCAATTCATAAATTCTATTAATAAATCTACTTTAGATTGCAATAGTGTTTTAGATATTGGCTGTGGTTACAATCCTCAGATGAAAATATTAACTTCTAGAATGCAAAAATCAGTAGGTTTAGATGTTTTTTTACCGAGTATCGAGAAAGCTAAACTTATTCAAACTCATTCTGAATTTGTTTTAGAAGATGTGAAAACATATCTTGAAAAAATGCCAAATAATAGTTTTGATGCAGTTATTGCTTTAGATTTAATTGAACATTTAACAAAAGAAGAAGGTTTTTGGTTGATGAAACAAATGGAGCGTTTAGCTATAAAAAAAGTTATTATTTTCACTCCAAATGGATTCGTTCCTCAAACACCTTATGATAATAATCCTTTTCAGGAACATTTGTCGGGTTGGGAAATTGAAGAAATGGAAAAAGAAGGATACAAAATTTTAGGTTTTGGAGGATACAAAAAATTAAGAGGTGAAAGATTTAGTATAAAATTTAAACCAAGAATTTTTTGGAAATATTTTTCTTTTGGAACGCAGCTATTTCTTCATAATAAACCTAAAAATGCATATTCAATATTGTGTGTTAAAAATCTTTGTTAATGATTCCTTTAGTTTCAATTATTACTCCGACTTATAATCATGAAAAATACATTTTGGAATGTATAGATTCAGTTATTAGTCAGACATTTTCGGAATGGGAAATGATAATTGTAAACGATGGAAGTACAGATTCTACTCTCCAATTAATAGTAGAAAAAGCAAAAGAAGATTCTAGAATTTTAGTTTTTGATCAAAAAAATATTGGTATTTATAGATTAGGTGAAACATATAATTTTGCTCTTGGAAAATCTCGAGGGAAATATATTTCAATACTTGAAGGAGATGATTTATGGGAATCAGATAAGCTTGAACGACAAGTAAAAGCATTAGAAAATAATTCTGAAATAGTTTTAGCTTGGGGTAAAGCAAGCTCTGTAAATGCGGATACTGGTGAAGTATACGGTTTACATCCTGTTATTGTAGAATCAGATTTATTATTCAATAAGCCTACTGGTAATATATTAAATTTAATTTACATTGAAAACTGTTTACCAGCATTAACAATCACAATTCGTAAAGATGCCTTATTAAAAGTTGGTGGATTTATTCAAAAACCAAATTTACCTTTGGTTGATTTACCTACTTTGCTTGAATTGAGTTTGTTAGGTGAGTTTTATTACGATAATGTTTTAATGGGAAGTTGGAGAATATATGCAAATCAAGTTACAAAAACATATACTGTTGAGATAATTAAAGGTAGGTATAATGCTGCTTTAGAGCATATGAAAAAATATCCTAACATTATTAAGAATCAATTGAATTTAAATGAGAAAACATTTCATAACTATTTTGATCATCGAATAATGAAAGGATATGCAATGTCTGGTAGGTATAAGCTCATTCGAAAAGATTTTTCAAACGCTAGAAAAGATTATATAAAATCAGTTTTTTATATTGGAGTCTTTAATCCTATTTGGAGACTTAGAGCTTTAGTAGGATTAATCTTTAGTTTTTTTAAAATGGATGTAGAAGGTTTATCTAAAATTTTAGGAAAAAAATCATATACTCGCTAATGATTTCAAAAAAGCTTTTAAAATCTTCTTTACTTTATACAATTGTAGGGTCACTTCCTTTAGCTTCTGGACTTATTTTATTGCCTTTTTATACAAATTATTTAAAGGGGGTTGATACATTTGGTGTGTTGACATTGTACGTTAACTTTTCATTATTAGTTCAATTAATTGTTAATTTTAGTATTGATACATCAATTGGTATTCACTATTTCGATTACAAGGATGATATTCCAAAATTTAAAAAGTATGTAGGCACTTTAATATCTTCACTTTTAATAATTGGAGGATCATTTTTGTTAATTTCAATGCTATTCGGCGACTTCGTTTTTGATTTAATTTTCGATAAAAAAACTTTAGTATTTCTTCCCTTTGGATTGATTGCTATTTTAACTGCTTTTTTTAATAGCATTTATAAAACATATTCAAATTTATTAATAAATCAACAAAGGGCTACTCGATTTTTTTGGATAAATATTATATATTTTGTGACTACAATCTTATTCACACTAATTGGATTATATTTATTTCCATTTATCATAGATGGCCCTTTGTGGGGACGTTTACTTTCAGGAGCTTTGTTGTTTGGAATGTGTTTATACTTTTTTATTAAGGAATTTGGGATTTCATTTCATAAAGAATTTATAAATGAAACATTTCGTTTTTGTAGGCCGTTAGTCTACTATTCATTTATAATATGGGTTACAACATATGGTGATAGATATATAATAAATTATCTATTAAAACCATTTGATGTCGGAGTTTATGATTTTGGAATGAAATGTACTTTATTAATTGAAGTTGTTTTATTAGCATTAACTAATACAATTAATCCTTCCATTTTTAGAATCTGGACAGATGAAAAATTAAAAGAAAGTACTCCTGAAGTTAATCAACATCACCATATTTTCACATTGGTAATGATGTTTTTAATAGCCTTAACTTTATTATTTATTCCTCTTTTAGCACCTTTTTTTATTCATAATAAAGATTATTTTTTATCCTTTAAATACCTGCCTATATTAGTTGTTGGATTTATGTTTAGAGGTATGTTTAACATGTATTTGATGCCTCTTTTTTATTTTAAAAAGACAAAGGTTTTACCGAAAGTTTTTTTGATTTCTTCAATTTTTCAATTTGTAATTTCTTATTATTTTATTCAATGTTGGGGATTGACAGGAGCTGCAATTAGCTTTGTTGCAACGAAACCATTACAGATTTGGTTGCTATCTTTAGAAAGTAAGAAAGAATTTTCATTTAATTTTAACAGAATTAAAATAATTTATTTACCCTCCTTTTATGCACTATTTATTATAGTATCTTATTATTATGGGATTCAAATTATTTCACGATCCTATATTGATGTAATTCAATTTGTTATTTGTTGTTTCATGATAGGGATTGCTTATAAAAACGAGATTAAAAAGATGCCTTTTTTCAAGAAAAGGTAAACTTGTTTTTAATAAAATATTTCACTTATAACCGAGTAAATTTTAAAATAGGGTATTATTTTCATATCCCTATTGAAAACCAAGGGTATTAATTCGTTCTTTATAGTTTAACTTATAATTCGATTAAATGAGAAGGTTTATTGTTTATTTTCTAAAAAAAAAGTGATTAATTAAGATTAATCACTTTTTTGCTTTGATTATGGCAGGGGTAAATATCTAATTATTATTGATTTATCATTGTCATGATTCAATATTAGATATTTAATTGTAAGTACAATACAACCGATTTCTAATCTGTAACTATAAATTTTTTATCGGTAAAGTTGGCTAGGTTTTCAATAAAAAATTTCATTTATATTTTGAAAAAATCAAATACAAATTTAAGATTGCTTCTAGAAATAGGAAGTCTTATACCATCGAACAAAATTACTTCTCTAGTTGTTCTATCTAGAGAATGGACTAAATTTTTGTTTACTAAATACGATTTATGAATTTTTATAAAAATAAGATTATTATTGACCTTAGTTTCAAGATACTTTAGGGGTTTTGAAATTGTAATTGATTTTTTATCTGTTAATTGAATTGTGCAATAGGAGGATTCTGCTTTAATATATTCAATCGTTGCTAACTCAATTAATTGAACTCCTGATAAAGAAGTAATCGAAATTTTATCAGAAATTGGAACATCTAAACTTTGACTTTGGATGAAGTTAATCACTTTATTTAATGAATCTTTAAATTCAGCTATTTCAATTGGTTTTAATAGATAATCAAAAGCTTTTAAACGTAAAGCACTTATTGCATATTCATTATAAGCTGTTGTAAAAATAATGTTTGAGTATAATGATTCATCTGAAAGTTTTTGAGCGACATCAATACCTGACCCATCCAATAAATGAATATCTAAAAATAATATATTTGGTTGAAATTTTATTGTTTTATCAATGGTCTCTTGAAAGGATGTAGTTTCAAAAACTATTTGATATTCTACTTCACAATATCTTTCTAGGTATTTCTTTATGACTCTCCTAGCATTTTCTTCGTCATCAACTATACCTATTTTTATCATTTTTTAATATGGGAATTATTATTTCAACTTTTGTGCCTTTTGACTCACCATTTAATTCAATATCAAATATTTGAACGCCAAAATTACTAGTTTTAGATTTATTATATGTTTTTAGACGCTCTTTTGTGATCTTTTCTCCGTATGAGGTATGATCTTTTGAGTTTATATCATCAGATTTTTTGAGTATTGAAGCTGATCTCCCGATTCCATTATCGATTACTTCACATTTAAGTGAATAATCATCAATAAGTGTAACTTTTATATTAATTATAAAATCGGATCGTTTTTCTGTAAAGCCATGCTTAATTGAATTTTCAATATATGGCTGAATTAGCATATTTGGTATTCTTAATTTTAAATCATCAATTGACATATTATAAACAATTTTCCATTGAAATTTATTAGAAAACCTCATTTGTTCAAGTTCTAAATACTTTTCAAGTATATTAAACTCTTTTTTTAAGGAAATAGTTGAGTTTCTAGAAACATGTAATGTTTCTCTTAAAAGTTTTGAGAATTTAGATAAAAAATATTCAGCCTTGTCATTTTCATTATAAATTAAAAAACTTTGTATTGAATTTAATGTATTAAAAATGAAATGTGGATTCATTTGAGCAAACAATGCTTTTTGCTCTAAGATTAATAATTTT
>CALPSU020000127.1 GCA_943326315.2 Chryseobacterium gleum | reverse complement strand
TTAGTCAACCCTTTTTTAAATTCTCTGAATTTAAAAGGACCTGTACCAATCATATCTTGTTCTAAATTAGCATCATAAATTTTCCTCGATATTATAGCACATGAAATATGAGCCATTTTGTTTAAAAAATTATTATCTGATTCAGTAAGTTTAAATATTACTTTATCACCCTTTATAGTTAAACCAGAAATCGTTTTAGCCTTTTTTTCACAAAAAGCTTTTGCACCTTTTAAATATTTCTCAAATACTAAAGAATAAGCAGTACCAGTTGAACCGTTTTCATCCTTTGAACAAATTAATTCTATTGTTTTTTTAACATCTTCTGGCTTCAATAATCTTTCTTCATCAGATACAAAAACAGAATGAGGATGAAACATAATATTTTTGCGAATTGAAAATTCATAAATCAATCCATCAGGACTAATTTTCCATGATTTTGAAATTTGAGGAACTACAGATAGATCTTTTGGATTTAATGAAACTAAACATTCAACAACTTGACTTAATACATTTGCCGAATAAACATCATTTACCTCCCTTGAAATATAAGTTGCAGGTTCGTTTTCTAGAGCCAATTTTACAGAGCCCCCAGAATATTCTAGTAACGGTTTTTTTCCACTGTTACAAGAGAATATTGTCAATAGTAATAATGAGTATATCCAAATAATTTTCATCCCAACCTTTTAAATATTACATACAAGATTAAGCAAAAATAATCTTACTTTAAGTATTAAAATAAAAATAATATTTCAAAGTACTTTTTATCCCAACTATTGTTCAATTTTATTAAAATAAAATACGGCATAAGAAATTTTGAATTATTACAAGATAAAAGTTGATATTTTTTTGATGATTTTTAATCTGTTAGTGTATTAATTAAAAAAAATACTATATTTGCTAACGTAAAATTGTTGTTGTTAGTGTCAACTAATAACATATAATACATTGGATATAAATGAAATTTATTCTTACTTTACTGGTTTTAAGCTTTTTAAGTACTTTTTCCCGTGCAGCTCTTTCAATTGAAGGAAGTTATCAAGGTAAAAACTTATATGTTCAAAATCCGATGGATGATGATGGTTTTGGGTATTGCGCTACTAAAGTAACAGTAAACGGAGACATTATGCCTGGTGGAACTAGTATGGGTGCATTTGAAATCGACTTTTCTATTTTTAATATCGCAATAGGTGAACCTGTTTTTATTGTAATTGAGCATAATAACGGATGTAAACCTAAAATACTAAATCCTGAAGTATTATTACCGAGAAGTACTTTTAAAGTTACTTCTATTGAAATAACTACTGGTGGTTTATTAAATTGGAAAACAACTGACGAACATGGGAAACTGCCTTATACAATAGAACAGTATAGATGGAATAAATGGGTTAGTATTGGTGAAGTACAAGGGAAAGGAAATATTGGAGCAAATGCATACGAATTCCAAGTTTCACCTCATTCAGGTGAAAATAAAATACGTGTAATACAAGTAGATCATTCAGGAGCAAAAAGAACTTCAAGTGAAGTAAAATTTATTTCTTCTTTAGCAGTTGTTACTAAGAGTCCAACAAAAGTTAAAAATATAATTAATTTTTCTTCAAATGGAAAACCTGTTGAAACTAGGTATGAAATATTTGACGCTTATGGAAGTATCGTTAAAAAAGGAGTTGGTAATTCTGTAGATTGTGAAAATTTAATTAAAGGAATTTATTACATTAATTATGACAACGTGAACGAAAAGTTCATTAAAGGATAATAACAAAAATCTTAAAAAATTATAACCCTGTTTTTATAAGCAGGGTTTTTTTATGAAATAAACTATGATAAAAAAAATTGAACATTTAGGAATTGCTGTAGAAAACATTCAAGAGTCTTTAAAGATTTATGAAAAACTACTTGGAACGACATGTTATAAATTAGAAGATGTTGAATCAGAAGGCGTAAAAACAGCGTTTTTGCAGATTGGAGAATCTAAAATAGAATTATTAGAAGCTACGAATCCTGATTCACCTATTGCTAAATTTTTAGGGAAAAAGGGAAAAGGAATACATCACATTGCATTTGACACAGATGATATTGAAAAAGATTTAGAACGTTTAAAAAATGAAGGTTTTGAATTAATTCACCAATCACCTAAAGATGGGGCTGATAATAAAAGAATTGCATTTTTACATCCGAAATCTACTGATGGAATACTTATTGAGCTTTGTCAAGATAAAAATTAATGTTTGATTTTGAATTAATTTCAGAATCAAACACTTATCATTTAAAATTAAAAATCACCTCAATCGTTTTACCAACCAAATGAATTCCTTGTAATCCTATTGAATTGGCCCCATTTACATGACCAATTGTATCATCAATAAAAAGTGTTGATGTAGGCTCTAAATTTTGATCATTGCAAACCATTTCAAAAATTTCTCTGTGTGGTTTTCTTAATTTAACTTCATGAGATAAATATACTTTTTCAAAATAAGATTCCAGTTTTCTATCTGTTACATTTGCTAAAGATCTATTAACAGCCTGTAAATGAATATCATTTGTGTTGCTTAATAAAAAAATGCGATACTTTGACTTTAGATGATCTAACAATGCTAATCGTTCTTTAGGGAAATCTAATATCATTGCATTCCAAGCATGTACTACTTTATTAGCACTCGTTCCTGGGGGTAAAAAAGGCAGAAGTGAATTTATGAAATGTTGTGAAGAAATTTTACCTGTTTCATAATCGTCAAATAAATTATTTTGCTTTGCTTGAGTGTACATTTCTTCGAAATTTTCTAGCCCCAATTTTTTAAAAGCTTCAATTGTAAGTTGGTAATCAAGATTTATGATAACACCACCTAAATCAAAAATAATAGTATCAAATGAATTATGTTCCATTTTACAAAGAAATAAAAAAGGGTGAGAATAATCTCACCCTTCAATTGTTTATTTTAGAATAATCAATTATTTTTTCGCTTTTACATTTAAGTTTAAGTCAAAAGAAAAGATCGGAGAAATAGATTCTGTATCACCTTCTTTTTTAATCGTACCAGGAATTTTTGCAGCTGAAAAATCTACATCAAACTTACCTGAAATATTTGCTCCAGTTTCCGTTTTTTTAATTGTAACTGGAACATCTTGTTTAATATCTACTCCTAGTAAATTTATTGTAGTTGCTAATTTTCCGTCTTTATACTCTCCTAATGTAACTTTAGCAGTAGCAAATTTGGATACATTGAAAAAATCTTCATTTTTTAAATGTCCTGCTAAATAATCTTTTTTACCGTCTGGTAAAGCTGAATCAGTAACTTTAATTGAAGATAAATCTACTGTAAAAGATCCACCAGCAACATTTCCCTTGTTCATTGTCAACATTCCATCACTAAATTCTACATTTCCTGTATGAAAATAGTTAACATCTTTTCCACCTTTCCAAGCTAAAGTTGAGTTTGTTTTTTCTAATTCATAAATTACTTCATCATTAGATTTTGTAAACTTCCCAAATTGAAAAGAAACTAATGCTGTAGAAACAGCAACTATCGATAATCCTTTTAAAATTTTCATATTAAAATATTTATAATTAATGATACAAATATAATGATTTTAATTACCTAGGTAATTAAAATCGAAAATAAAAATATAAAATTGATAAACTAACATCAAAAACAAATTCATATATTCGAAAGAAAATTAAATAATGAAGTTTTACCTAGAAAACAATAGATATATTGATACTGATTTTCCATTAGATATATCAATACCATTATCAAATACTACTGAAAATTTAAGGGCATGGTATGTTGATTTACCAATTATAGAACCTGTAAGAGCAAATGGGTTTTTAGGATCTGTTTTAGAAGGGGGAAGTGTTAATTTTAGAAATATACATTTTAATCCTCATGGTCATGGAACTCACACTGAATGTTTAGGGCATATAACACCAATAGTATATTCTGTAAATGAATCCTTAAAAAAATACTTTTTCAATGCCGAATTAATTAGTATAAAAGCAGATGAATTTGAAAACTCAAAAGATGGAAACAAAGATTACATTATCAGAAAAACCCAATTAAGAGAAAAATTAAAAGGAAAAAAAGTGGAAGCTTTAATAGTTAGAACCCTGCCTAATTTTGAGTTGAAAAAACATTTAAATTACACTGAGACTAATCCAGCATATTTTGAATTAAGTTGTATAGATATTCTAAATGAATGTGGTGTAAAGCATATATTAATAGATACTCCATCAGTAGATAGAGAATCAGATAATGGTGAATTAGCATTTCATCACGCTTTTTGGCAAGTTCCATCTGAGCCTCAATTTGACAAAACAATAACCGAATTAATTTATGTAAATGACAAAATTAAAGATGGTTCATATATCTTAGAACTTCAAACAGCTCCTTTCGAAAATGATGCTTCACCGAGCAGACCAATTTTGTATGAAATAAATGATATGAATTTAAAATAACATTTCGATTGTTAAATTTATAATTTTTTTTACTTTTATAAAAACTAGAAATTATGTTAGCTCCTTTCAATTTACAAAAATGGATAGATGAAAATCGCCAATTATTAAAACCACCGGTTAATAATAAAAATTTATACAAACAAGCAGGTGATTTTATCGTAATGATTGTTGGTGGTCCAAATGCTAGAAAGGACTATCATTTTAATGAAAGTGAAGAGCTCTTCTTTCAGATAGAAGGTGATATGGTAGTTAAAGCACAAATTGACGGTAAAGTGCAAGAAATTAATATCAAACAAGGAGAAATGTTTTTACTTCCTGGAAACATACCTCACAATCCTATACGAGGAGAAAACACAGTTGGATTAGTAGTTGAAAAAGTAAGAAAAGGGACTAATTTATCAGATGGTTTAATGTGGTTTTGTGATAAATGCAACCATCCACTTCATCAATTTCGTTTTCCTTTAATAGATGTTGAAGTTGATTTTTTATCCAGATTCAAAGAATTCTATTCCTCAAAAGAATTAAGAACGTGTAAAAATTGTGGTGATGAAATGGAAGTAGATCAAAGGTATATTTAAAAGAAAAAGTCATAAAAAAACCCCGATTTGAAATTCAAATCGGGGTTTTTAATTTTTAATTGAATCTTATTCTTCAGTAGATTCAGCTTCGTCAGTAACTTCTTCTGAAACTTCTTCATCGTCATCGTCATCATCTGCAGGTTTAACAGCCCCACGAGCCATACGTACAGAAACAACAACAGAACTATGAGGATCTAAAATAGTAACTCCTTCAATGTTAACTTGTCCAACACGGATAGAACGACCGATTTTTAAACTAGTAACATCCAAAGTAATAGCATCTGGAATAACACCAGGTAAACCAATAACATTTAAGTTACGGTAAGCCTGCATTAATTTACCTCCACTAATAACACCTTTTGCAGAACCTGTAATTCTAACTGGCAAAGCAACTTTCACTGGTCTGTTATCTTCTAATTGAAGAAAATCAACGTGTTGAATGTTCCCTTTCACCGGGTGTTGTTGTAATTCACGAACTACGGCCATAGCTTTTTTACCATCGATGTTTAATTCGAATTGAAAAACTTCTGGCGAATAAATCAATCTTTCGATATCAATAATTTTTACAGAAAAGTGAGTTTGCTCACCTGATCCATAAAGTACACATGGAACTTGACCAGAATTTCTAGTCAATTTAGCATCCTTCTTCCCTACGTTCGTTCTTGCCGAACCGCTCAATTGTGCAATTTTCATTTGTTTTTGGTTTTTATGAAATTATAAAATATGAACTAATTGATTGATTATTAACCATTCCTTTGATTACATCCGAAAATAAATCAGAAACTGTTAATACTCTTATTTTACTGCTTTTATGCTTTAAAGGAATAGTATCTGTTACAATTAATTCCGTTAAGCTTGATTTTTCTATTCTTTCATAAGCAGGCCCTGATAGAACAGCGTGTGTACAAAATGCTCTAACACTTAAAGCACCTTTTTCCATAAATAAATCTGCTGCTGTAGTTAATGTACCAGCTGTATCGCACATGTCATCCACAAGAATAACATCTTTTCCAGCTACATCACCAATAACTGTCATTTCAGAGATTTCATTTGCTTTTTTACGTGATTTATGACATATTGCTAAACCAACGTCTAATTTTTTCGCATAAGAATTTGCACGTTTTGTACCTCCCGCATCTGGAGCAGCCATAATTAAGTTTCCTGTATTGAATTTCTCCATTTCATGAAAGAAAATAGTAGAAGCATACAAATGATCAACAGGAACTTCAAAAAATCCTTGAATTTGATCTGCGTGTAAATCCATAGTCATTACTCGATCTACTCCTGCTGCCATTAACATATTTGCTACTAATTTAGCACCAATAGCAACCCTTGGTTTATCTTTTCTATCTTGACGAGCAAAACCAAAATATGGTATTACTGCAATAATTTTTCTTGCTGAAGCTCTTCTAGCAGCATCAATCATCAACAATAATTCAAATAAACTATCTGAAGGAGGCATCGTAGATTGAATAATAAAAACATCTTGGCCACGTACAGTTTCTTCAAATGATGGTTGAAATTCACCATCACTAAAATCTGTAACTATCACATTTCCAAGAGAAACTCCGTAGTTTTCAGCAATTTTATTTGCTAATACTTTTGTAGCTCTACCCGAAAATATTTTGACTCCTACTGACATAATTATACTGTTTTAAGGGTGCAAAGATATGAAATTTTTATCAAAGTATCCAAATATCATTGAAGTTCATTACATTTGCAAACAGAATGATTTAAACGATTTCCGTTTAGTTTAGAAAATTAATACTTTATGAAAATTCTTGCAGCAAATAAACAATTAGATGTTATCATCGCAAAAGTTGAAAAAGATGGAATCTTGGCAACTGGATTAATAGATGATTTAAAAGAATTAAGAGAATTAGCTCTTAAAGAACAAGATCCTTTGGTAGTAAAGGTATTGCGTTTAACATATGAATATTTAGCAGATAGAAATGCTTTTGACGTACAAGGACAATATGAAGAAGATGAAGAAGGAAGTGAATATCCTTTAGAAATTGATGACAAAGACAATTTATTGTACTTACTAGATCTATTAAAAAAAGCAGATCATAAAATAAACCGTGAAGAAATTAAAGATTATAGAACAGCTCTTAAAATGGAATT
>CALPSU020000126.1 GCA_943326315.2 Chryseobacterium gleum | reverse complement strand
TTTACGAAT
Source organism: Chryseobacterium gleum (assembly GCA_943326315.2). Classification (GTDB taxonomy): domain Bacteria; phylum Bacteroidota; class Bacteroidia; order Flavobacteriales_D; family Crocinitomicaceae; genus CAIUKX01. The sequence goes on along the minus strand of CALPSU020000126.1, from coordinate 7,148 downwards.
ACTTGTTTCAAGTAGTAAGAAAAATACAGGACCAACCATTATGCTCAATACGAACCCGGTGACTATTCCTTTTAATATTAAATCTAACAAATTTATATTTTTTGATTTTTACAAAAATAACAATTTAAGCGAAATAAAAATGGATTTTCTCGTATTGCCTTATCATCACTAGTATTTTTCCTTCTGTCATTATAATTTTTGCATTTGGTAAAATAATTTCTCTCCGATTCATTTTATCGATTTACCTGACCGAAAACAGTAGTTTCATTTTTATATAAGAATGAATTTTTAAGCGAATTATTTTCCAAAGTATTATTTAATAATTCAGTTACTTTTTCGTAAACTTCTTTGGCAGAAATTAGTTTCATACAAACATTATCTCCTTTACATGGTGGTATTTCAAAATCGTGAACACAAGGGCTACAATAGGCATTTTTATAAATGACGTGCGCATTTTTGTTCATTCCATATTGTTCTGGAGAGCATGGTCCAAATAAACAAATTATTGGGGTGTCTGCACAAAAAGCAATGTGCATTGGTCCAGTATCATTACTAATCATTAATCGAGCATTTGAGATAATTTCAATTAATTCATCAATAGTAGTTTTTCCTGCTGTATTTATAATACGAGGAGAAGAGAAAGAACGTGTGATTTCCGAGGTATATTCTTCTTCTATTTTACTTCCAACTAACAGAATATCAAATTCAGGATAATTGTTTTGAATAGATTCAATTAATTGTATAAAGTTTTCTTTTCCCCATTTCCTTTCCAATCTTAAATCTGAAGCATTAGGATTTATAACAATGTATTCTCTATCTCTTTTAGTATTTTCAGGAAGGTTTTCTTTTAAATTTAGGAGCACTGAATTTTCAATGTCACAACCGAGTAACAAAGCAATTTGAAGATATACGTTTGATATAGGAACTCTTGGGTTAAAAAACATCATATGCGTATAAATTCCCATTCTGAAAGAACTAGAACGTAGATAAAAGCCAATTCTATTTTTAGAAAGTGTTGATAGGGTAAATAGGGTACTGTAATCGGAATATATTTCGAGATCGATGTAAACATCTGGTCTAATTTTGATTAGTTTATAAAGTGCTTTTAAATTGGTTACGAAAAAAGTAGATAAACTCGATTCATTTACCGTTACGATTGTATCAATTGCCGTAATTTTCTCAAGTATTTTTTGATTAGAAGTGGTACTCACAAAGATAATTTGTGCGGATGGATATTTTTTTCTAATCGCATCAATCATAGGAGTAGCTTGAAGGATACTACCCATTCCTTTGAATTTACAAATGGCAATACTTTTAAATTCTCTATTTAAATCATGATTTATAGATGTTAATTTTCCAACTATTCGAACGAGAAAATTCAGCAAGTAAGCAATAGGTTTTGCAACAAACTTATCGAAAATGATTTGTTTTTTAATGTCCATTTCGCAAGTCTTTATAGAGTTGAATTTTTCGAAGAATTCTTGTATCTTCCAAGTTTAAGATTCGGATGAATTTAGGTTTTTGTATATGCCATAAATAATGATTACTCAAACGAACCATGTAATTATTTTCATTTTCTAAGGTAATAAATGAAATAATACCAATCACACCTTTTTCTCCAACAATTTCAAATTTTATTTCTTGTGAAGGTTTTACTTTTTCAAACTGAAAGGATATAAAAACTCCTATTTCATTGTTTGTCTTTTCAGGCAGACAAAAGTCAGTTGAATTTAAAGATCTTAAAATTGATAATTTTTCAATTTCCTTTTCTTTTTTGGAAGTAAAATGATGGTATATTAAAGATGCTGCTTTTTTGTACTGATGTGTTTGGGGCTTTTCAGCTAACGTGTCTTTTTCAGTTATTTTCCAAGCTATGTTTTTTGTTTTTAATGTCCAAATACTATGTTTATTTATAATTCCGAAAGGTTTATAATTTTTATAAATGTATTCAGCGATTAAATATTGACGCATTGAATTCGGTACATTATCCGTTCTATCAAACCAATTTGTAGGATAATTTGAATATACTACAATTGGAACTTTGTGAAGAGGAATAGATTTTATTTGTTGAAATTGTTGATAATCATCGATTGTGTTTTGTAGATTTTGACAAAAATAGGAAGGTACATTTCTATGGCAATTAAAATAGAGCATAGGCGTATTTGAAAAATCCATAAATGTTTGGTTTTTAGAAATGTTTTTATCTAAAAACTGTTTAATATCTTTATAATTATTTTTTGAGAATTCTTTGTTTTCAATGATTTTCCCCTTGAAAGTTTCTTTTTGAAAATAGCTGTCAATATTTTGCAAAGGCGATTTAGAAAAATAATTGTCGATGTTAGAATTTCCTGAATTTAAAGGGAAAAAACTTAAAAATAAGATTAAAACAAGAGATACATTAAATAGATTTGAAATTCGAGAAAGGTTCTCTTTTTCTTTTAAAAAGGAGATAATAAATAAAGTTGTTGCAATATAAAAGGTTGAAGAAATAATTATGTCATTTGATTCCATGAAGCTATGTCGAACTATTCCTCTTTGAAAATTTGCTAAATATAAAATGTATAAAAACAAGGCCGCATTTAACGAAAATATTGAAAATTTAGTCATTTCATTTGTTTTCATTCTTAGGCTATAACTAATTTTTAGAATTGAGAATACGGAAATCAATGGGAAAACAAAGTGGAAAAAATAAAATTGTTGCGGAAAAGTTTTAGAAACCTGAGTATATCCATGTGCTTGATTTCCTGCGGCATAATGTAAAGCATTTTTAAAATTTGAAAGAAGGTATTCTGAAGATTTTAAAATTATTGCTATTCCTACAATTATTGTCAGTAAAAGGATAAATAGAAGAAATGCTTTTAATATTACCTTAAAATTGAGATTTATTTTACTTGAATATATACTAAGTGGAAAAAATAATAGTGTTGCCATACACGTTGCTGCGCCTGTATCTAACCTCCACAAAAACAATGAAAAAATTAAAATAAAGAGAAATAGATAGTTTTTTATTGTTTGATTTTTGAATAATTTTTGAATGCTAAATAGAATTAGAATTCCAAAAAATAAGTGTGTATTAAAAAGAATATGAATGAAAGGGAAAATAATAATAAATAAAAAAACGAGAAATGGATTTTTAATAAATTTCAATAAGAAACAATAAACAATTATTGTAAAAAGAATGTAATAGAAAAATTGATATGTAATAAAATCTAAACTCTTATTATATCCAAATATCACTCCATGAATTATTCCATAAAATTGTTCTGAAAACATGTGCGAAGACATATAATCAACAAATGGAATTTCTTTAAATTCAAAAAGTTTCATTTGTGCATTTGCTGTATTTGCTAGTTCAAATAATTCTGTAGGTTCCAGTAAATAAGGGTGATAGCTAATGAATATGATTAATGAAATTATCGCTGAAGGAATAAAGTATTTAGCTTGTAATTGATAGATTGATATTGTACGAGATCTTTTATAAAAGAAAATGAAATAGGAGGGAATTGATACACTAATTAATGAGAGAAATAACCATTTGTATGGGATGAAAAAGTCATATTTTAATTTAAAAAAAAATATGGATTCGATTGAAATAAATAGGAAAATAGGAATTAAGCAAAAAGGGGATAAAATTTTAAAAATTTGAGTATAGGATAAGTCGCTTTTCTTTTTAATTATTTGAATCGTAGTTGAAATTCCAAAATTTATAGCAAAATAGATAAATACTCCAGAATTATAAAGTGCAGAATTTGAATTAAATAGTAATAAAACTGCCGTTAATAATAGTATTGTTAAAGTTATAATAACAGGATGATGGTGTAATTCTAAGTTAATTTTACTTCCCTTAATTTTTGTAAACGCCAAAATACCTATAGCATATATGAAATAAACACTAAAGAATTTTAATCCAATTTTCGATTCTATCCCAATTAAATCTAATAAAATATAAATGATTCCTATGAATGAAATTATTGATAAAGGGTTGAGTAATTTTTTTGATAAAGAAAAATCGGATATTAGTTTCAAGAGACTCAAATAACCAATTGGTAATAGTATCAATAGAAATGCTGTTATCTTAAAAAATAAAGCGACTCTTCCAGAGACATCAATATTATCAAGTGTCGCTTCACTGATGTAAAGTTTCGAATAATCGTGTAATGTTAAGTCCGTATTTTTAAATAATAGGTAGGTTGAAAGTAAAACAACAAAGGAAGCAATAAGTGAAATTTCACGTTCAATTTTAGCTGCCATTTTGGATTTGTACATTCGTTTTTAACCTTTATTTATTTTTCAAATATAGATTTATTTTTTCAATAGTAATTTTCGATAAATTTTCATGCAGTATAATGCATGCTGCATGAAATATTAAATAATTAAGGATGCTTTGTATAATTTCAATTCTTCCCAACTTACTTTGTCTCCTAATTTTTCTTTTAATGGTGTTAAAGAGTTTTCGTGGTAATCTTCAAAGTATTCTTCAATTTCTGAAATTCGCTCTTTTTTCATAATATCGGTTAACTCGATTTCTTCTGACTTTATTAAATTTATGAAGTGACCATTTATAGTTTTTACGGATAATTGTCTTTTTCTTGCAATCTCTTCAACTTTTAATCCTTCTCTTACCAAGTCTAATGTTATGTGAAAGGTTGAACGCTTTTCCTTAACTTCTTTTGTGCTTTTTTTATGTATTACTATTGGGATAAATTCTTCACCATTTTCATCGTCCATATCCAATAAAGACCTTGTTTGTCGCTTTTCTTGTTTAATTATTGCGATTTTAGATAATTTATAGTTTTTCAATTCCTCATTCCAGACTACTTCTTTTGTAATTTCTTGCCCTTTCAAAACGAGTTCAATAAGCAATCTTGCCTTCTTTAATTTTAGAACAACTTCTACTTGTAACTGATCTAATTCTTGAACTTCTTCTAAAAAAACTTTGATTTTAGACATTCGCTCTAGTTCTGCTATTTTCTTTAAAGTGGAATAAACTAGGCCGTCTAAAATTTTAAAAAAATAAGTGTAGGCTGCTTGCACTCGTTCATGGATATGTTCTATATCTACATTTTCTTTATTGAATAAAAAAGAAAGTTGATTTTGAAATTTTTTAGCAGAATCCATTGTCGATTGAATGGCTTGAGCTTGATGAGTTACCCAAGTTTTAGCTTTTCCTTTTTCGGATTTTGAGGTTGCAAATTTATAACTAGCTTCATGAATTCCCCATTTACTGGTTAATTCATGCCAATCGAATGCGTCGAATAAAGTGTCAAATAAAAATTGTTTTTGACCTTTTTTTAGGGAATCAAGTAACATTTTTTCATCTGCTTTGTTGGAAGAATAATTCACAACATTTCTATCATTCGATAAACCGTTCATTCGCATAGGACTGGTTAAAACTAATCCTTTTAATGAGCGTAGTCTAGAAAGAGCAACATATGCTTGTCCTGGTGCAAATACTTGAGAAACATCTAAAACGGCTTTATCAAATGTTAAGCCTTGGCTCTTGTGAACCGTAATTGCCCATGCAAGTTTTAATGGATAATGAACGAAGGTTCCTAAAATGTCTTCGGTGATTTCGCCGGATGTTTCATCTAAGACGTAACGGATATTTGTCCATTCGTATTTTTGAACTTCAATTGTCTTCTTCTCTTCAGGAAAATGAACTAGAATTTCATCTTCTCCTAAAGCTTCGATTCTTCCCATTTTCCCATTGTAGAAATTTTTCTCAAAGGAAATATCATTTTTAATAAACATCACTTGAGCACCTACTTTTAATTCAAGTGTTGCATCAATTGGGAATAAATGTTTTGAAAATTCATCTATAATTTCGGCTTCAAAAGAAACTGATTTCTCAGTTAATGCTTGAAGAGCTTTAGAGTTGATTTCGTCAGCTTTTACATTATGTGTTGTTAAAGTAATATATCCTTCATGTTCTGTAGGATTAAAATCTTCTTTTACATATTTATTCATTACAGAAATATCTTCTTCTGTAATTTCGTTATTTCGTAAATGGTTTAAAATAGTAATAAACTCATCGTCGTTTTGTCTGTATATTTTGGAAAGTTCAATGTAAACGGGTTGTTGTTCTTGAATAACTTTTGAATGAAAAAAGAACATCCCACTGTAATAATTTCTTAAAACGTTCCATTCTTCTTGTCGAACAACCGGGGGTAATTGCAATAAATCGCCAATAAAAAGTACTTGAATACCTCCGAAAGGTCTATTTATTTTACGGACATTTCTTAAAGTCCAATCTATAGCGTCTAATAGATCTGCACGAAGCATACTTACTTCATCGATAATTAAAAGCTCCATGCTTCGAATTAAATTCTTGCGTTGAGCATTCATATTAAAGTGCCGCATCAAGCTATCTTTAGATTCCAATTTCATAGAATCTGTAAATTGAGCAGCTACATTGAATTCTGGAATAAATCCTCCAAAAGGCAATTGAAAAAAAGAATGAATTGTAACACCTCCAGCATTTAGAGCAGCGATACCTGTAGGCGCAACTATAATCGCTTGTTTATGAGTTGATTCTATTATTTTACGAAGCAAGGTGGTTTTACCAGTCCCAGCTTTGCCTGTAAGAAATACCGATTGATTTGTTTGGTTAATAAACTTCTCCGTAAATTCAGCTGGATTATTGACTTCTTGGGTAGGTTCAATAAAATTATGTGTCGTGTTTTTTTCCATTTGTTATATGAAGATAGCTAAATTATTTAAAGCTTCAGTTTACTTTTCGATAAAATTACTTTCTTATCTATCTTGAAGTCGCAATTTGCGACTTCAAGTAGGTAAATTCATTATCAGTTAATTGAAACATAAAATCTTCAGCTAAAGAATCATTTTTTTATTTTCAATACCTCATTTCTTCTCCTTTCACAACAGCCGGAATACCATCTGTTAACCATTTTGGAGCCGGTGCCCCTTGTAAATAATGATCAAAAAATTGTCGCATTCTGATGCTTAAATCCATCCTGTTTGCATTTTTCATTAAGTTGTGTTTATCACCGTTATAATTTAGCATCCAACAAGGTTTTCCTAATCGTTTCATAGCTGTGAACAATTCAATCCCTTGGTACCACGGAACGGCGCCGTCTTCATCATTCGCCATAATTAAAAGGGGAGTTTTAATTTTTGGCACATTAAAG
>CALPSU020000125.1 GCA_943326315.2 Chryseobacterium gleum | reverse complement strand
TTGTATTTAGTGAGTATATTAGCTGTTATTTTACAGGTAATAGCTATTTTCTCATTCAAAGATTTGAAACGTCAAAGTTTATTAGTTAAAATATCAGGCTTATTACATGTTTTATTGATTTTTGCTGTTATTGCGTACTATTTTTTACATTCAAATCCTGTTAAAACCGAACAAACTACTATTCAAATAGGAAATGGATTTTATCTTATTTCTTTATCTTTAATCGGTATAATTCTTGCCAATAATGGCATAAAACGCGATAAAAAATTGATCGATTCTTTGAATCGTCTTCGTTAATAAATGAATCTTCTTTCTGTAGAAAATATCACCAAAACTTTTGGTGCACGTGTGATTTTTAAAGATCTTACTTTTGGTGTAGATCAAGGTCAAAAAGTAGCTATTGTTGCTAAAAATGGAAGTGGTAAAACAACACTTTTACGTTGTCTAATTGGTGCAGATCAAGTGGATGATGGAAGAATTGTTTTTAGAAATGGATACCGTGTTGCTTTCATGGAACAATCGGAAAATTTAGATGAAACGCATTCTATTATGGAAGAAGTGTTTTCTCACGATTTGCCAGAGTTACAAGCCGTAAAAGCATACAATATAGCAATGCTTTCTGGGGATGAAAAATTAATTGAAAATTCATTCGAAGCAATTACAGAGTTGAATGCTTGGGATACTGAAAATAAAGTTCATCAAATTTTAGCAAGTTTAAAATTAGAAGATACATCACAATTAATTTCTAATCTTTCTGGAGGTCAGAAAAAGCGTGTTGCTTTAGCGAAAGTATTAATTGGAGAACCTGATTTTTTAATTTTAGATGAGCCAACGAATCATTTAGATTTGGATATGATTGAATGGTTAGAAGAATACCTTTCAAAATCAAAATCAACAATATTAATGGTAACGCATGATCGTTATTTCTTGGAAGTTGTTTGTGATACAATCTTAGAAATGGAAGATCAAACCATCTACAAATACAAAGGAAATTTTTCATATTATTTAGAGAAAAAAGCAGAACGTCAAGAACAACTTGGTTCAACCATAGATAAAGCGCGTAATACAATGCGTAAAGAGTTGGATTGGATTAGACGTCAGCCAAAAGCAAGAGGTACAAAACAAAAAGCACGGGTAGATTCTTTTCAAGATTTAAAAGCAGTTGCTTCCCAAAATATTAATGAAGATGAATTAGAAATTCCAATAAAAATGGAACGCCTAGGTTCTAAGATTGTTGAGATTCATAAAATGAATAAGGCATTTGGAGATAAGAAAATCATAAACGATTTGTCGTATGTTTTCAAACGTCAAGAAAGATTAGGAATTGTAGGTAATAATGGAACTGGAAAGTCTACTTTTTTAAACATGATTCAAGGTTTTGAAGAATTAGATAAAGGAACTGTTTCGGTTGGAGAAACTGTTGTTTTCGGATACTTTAATCAAGAATTAATTCAAGTTGACGAAGATAAAAAAGTAATAGATGTAATTCGTGATATTGCTGAATATATCCCTCTAGAGAAAGGGAAAACTATGAGTGCTGCAAACTTTTTGGAGAAATTTTTATTTCCAAGAGACATGCAGTATAATTATGTGTATAAATTAAGTGGAGGAGAAAAACGTCGTTTAAAATTAATGACGGTTTTAATGAAAAATCCAAATTTCTTAATTTTAGATGAGCCAACAAATGATCTAGATATATTTGTAATGAGTGTATTAGAAGATTATTTAAGAAATTTTCAAGGTTGTCTAATTGTTGTTTCCCACGATCGTTATTTTATGGATAAAATGGTAGATCATTTATTTGTTTTTGATGGCACGGGAGAAATAAAAGACACGTTTGGAAATTATACGGTTTATCGTCAAAAAATAGCACAACAGTTAAAAGACGATAGAAAAACTTCAACAGAAAAACCAGTTGAGGTGACAGTAAAAGCTGCTGTTGTGATAGAAAAAACTGTAGAAAAACGTAAAATGAATTTCAAAGAAAAAGTGGAATTCAAAAATATGGAAGGAGATATTGAGAAATTAGAATCTGAAAAAGCAATGTTAACCGATAAACTTTCTGATTCATCACTTTCTAATGTTGACTTAATGAATGCAGGTAATCGTTTAGGGGAAGTGATAAAAGAATTAGAAGCAAAGTCTGATCGTTGGTTGGAATTAGCGGATATGGATGTATAATGATTGATATTTTTTTGTAGGGACAAGGCATGCCTTGTCCCTACAAAAAAATAAAAAATTTCATTCATTGATTTGTATTTTTATCATTTTAAGATGGTTATTGGTTTGTATTTTTATCATTTAATGCGTATTTTTGGTCTGTATTTTTATCATTTGCTATGTATTTAGAAAGGAAAATAGATCTTGAACTTGTTTCTTGGAGAAAGTCGAAGAGTAGAAAACCATTGATTTTAAGGGGAGCTCGACAAGTCGGAAAGTCTTCTGCTGTTAGGAATATAGGAAAGAAATTCAAGTACTTTTTAGAAATAAATTTAGATGAAAATACGCAGTTACGAACTCTGTTTGAAAATGAACTAACTGTTTTAGAAATTGTTGAACAATTAGCAGTCATCACTAATACTCCGATCATTTCAGGAGAAACTCTTTTGTTTATTGATGAAATTCAAGCAAGTATACCTGCTATTTCAACTTTACGCTATTTTTATGAGAAACTTCCTGATCTTCATGTTATTGCTGCGGGTTCATTGTTGGAATTTGCATTGTCTGAAATTCCGTCTTTTGGTGTAGGAAGAATCCGTTATGTATTTATGTATCCATTTTCTTTTGAAGAATTTCTATTAGCAAATAAGGAAAATGCTTTATTAAATGTTTTAAATAAAGCTACCCCCGAAAAACCTTTAGCGGATATTTTTCACCAAAAAATGAAAAAATATTTAAAAAAGTTTTTGATAATTGGAGGAATGCCAGAAGCTGTTAAAACGTATGTTTCTAAAGGTGATTTATTAGAAGTTCAAAGGGTTTTAGATGATTTAATTTTATCTATACAAGCTGATTTCTCAAAATATAAAAACCGAGTTCCAGCATTAAGAATAAAAGAAGTTTTCGATGCTGTTGTGCAGCAAATAGGTTGTAAGTTTAGCTATTCATATCCGAATGCTACTTTAACAAATGTTCAAATTAAAGAAGCTTTGTTATTGTTAGAAATGGCAGGATTACTTTATAGTGTTACGCATTCGGCAAGTAATGGAATTCCTTTAGGTGCTGAAATCAACACTAAAAAAAGAAAAATGCTTCTTTTTGATACGGGTATATATCAACGAATATTAGGGTTAGATATAGGTATACTGCTTTTAGAGGATGACGTGAATATTGTGAACAGAGGAAATATTGCAGAATTATTTGTGGGGTTAGAATTATTGAAAAACACTTCTTGTTATGAGAAAAATGATTTGTATTATTGGCAAAGAGAAGCTAAAAGTAGTCAGGCGGAAGTTGATTATGTAATTCAAATGCAAGAAAAAATAATACCATTAGAGGTAAAAGCAGGAACGAAAGGTTCTATGCAAAGTATGTTTTTGTTTTTAAATGAAAAGAAAGGAGAATTTGGTATTCGTTTATCAATGGAAAATTTTTCAGAAATGGATAAGGTGAAAATTTATCCATTGTATGCGGTTCGGAATGTTTATGACCTGTAGGGATAGAACATGCTCTATCCCTACAAGATATAAACATTACCATCCTCAACCACTTCAACATTCTCAAAAATAGTTTTAGCTTCCTCTGTATGTTCGATTCCATTTTCAAAACGAGCACTTAAATGACCCAAAATTAATTTTTTAGCACTTGATTTTAGTGCAATATTTGCCGCGTCAATTGCGGTAGAATGAAACGTTGCTTTTGCTCTAGAACGAAATTCTTCTGTAAATGTAGCTTCGTGATATAATAAGTCTACATTATCAATATATGGAATTATTTTTTCAGAATAAATGGTGTCTGAACAAAATGCATACGAGCGAGTAGGAGGCGGGGGTGAAGTATATTCTTCATAATAATGAGTTTCACCATTTTCATCGATAACATCTTCACCATTTTTAAATTTCGGAATAAAAGTTAAGGACAAACCATCCGCTTTGAAAATCTCACCTAATAATGTATATTCTTTTCTTTTTTCTTTGATTAAGAAACCATTTGTAGGAATTCTATGTTTCAAAGGAAAAGTATGAATTTCAATCAATTTATCTTCAAATAATAAACTTGGAGTTTTACCATCCAATGGAACGAAAGTTAAACCAAATTCTAATTTTGAACCTCCTATTTCAAGTTGACTTCGAATTATTTCTTCTAATCCAATTGGTCCGTATATCGTAATGCCTTGATCTCTTCCAAGTAGGTGCATAGTACTTAATAAACCAACCAAACCGAAAAAGTGATCTCCATGAAGATGTGAAATCAAAATGTGTGTAATACGCTGAAATTTAACCCCGAATTTCCGCATTTGCATTTGGGTTCCTTCACCACAATCTATTAAAATGTGGCGATTATTACATTCGATATATTGAGAAGTTGGATTGCGAGAAAAGGTAGGTAATGCGGCTCCAGAGCCTAAAATGGTGATAGTGAAATTCAATTTTCGAATACTTTTGCAGCTTCTTCTTGGTTACTTACTAAGATTAACACTTTATCCAATTGAGCAATTTGAATTACTTTTAAAACAGCTGGTTGAAGTCCACAAAGAATAAATTTACCATTTGTATCTTTACAAATTCTATTGCCTGTTAAAATCGAACTTAATCCAGAAGAATCACAATACTTTGTAAAGGATAGGTCCAAAACGATATTATTTATACCATTTTTGTTCAATGCTAACAATTCAGTTTTCAATTCTGTTGCATTCACAGCTGTCAATTTTTCAGCTTTAAAAGCGACAATAGCACTAAGTTTGTTTTGTATTGTTTGAAAATCCATCTTTGTGTCTTTACAGCAAATATAATTAAAATTAATGACGTTCGATTTTAGAAGCTAATAAATATATTACAGCCATTCGAATAGCTACCCCATTTTCAACTTGTTGAAGTATCACAGATTGTTTAGAATCCGCTACATCACTAGTTATTTCAACTCCTCTGTTGATCGGTCCAGGATGCATAACAATGATTTCTTTATCAAGAGAATCTAAAATTTCTTTCGTCAAACCAAATTGCATGGAATATTCACGTAGCGAAGGGAAGTACTTGATCTCTTGACGTTCCAATTGAATTCGAAGCATGTTAGCGACATCACACCATTCAAGAGCAGCAATTAAATTATGTTCAACTTTCACACCTAATTCATGAATGTATTTAGGTATCAAAGTAGTTGGTCCACAAACCATAACTTCAGCACCTAATTTTTGTAGACAGTAAATGTTGGAAAGCGCAACTCGTGAATGTAAAATATCTCCTACAATTACTACTTTTTTTCCTTCAACAGAACGAAGTCTCTCACGAATAGAATAAGCATCTAAAAGTGCTTGAGTAGGATGTTCATGTGTCCCGTCTCCTGCATTTACAACTTTTGCATTAATACGTTCAGACAAGAATTTTGCAGCTCCAGGATTTGGGTGTCTCATAACAACCATATCCACTTTCATTGCAAGAATATTATTTACGGTATCTATTAATGTTTCTCCTTTTTTTACAGAACTACTCGCTGCGCTAAAATTAAGGACATCTGCCGAAAGTCTTTTTTCAGCTAATTCAAAAGATAATCTAGTTCTAGTAGAGTTTTCAAAAAACAAATTAGCAATAGTAATATCTCGTAATGAAGGAACTTTTTTGATTGGTCTATTTATAACTTCTTTAAAGCTATCAGCAGTTTTGAAAATTAATTCAATATCATGACGTGTTAGGTCTTTAATTCCGGTAAGATGTTCTACGCTTAAATTATCCATTGTTTTCCGGTGTGTACAATACTATTTTATCTTCTCCTTCAATTTCTTTCCATTCAACAGAAACTCGCTCAGAAATAAGTGTGTCTACAGCTGTTCCAATATAATCTGCTTGAATAGGTAAATCTCTTCTAAATCTTCTATCAATTAATGTTAGAAGTTCAACTTTTTGAGGTCTACCATAAGCCAAAAGGGCATCTAATCCAGAACGAATTGTACGTCCTGTATATAAAACATCATCCACTAATACCACTTTTTTATTTTCAATTACAAAATCAATATTTGTAGTACTAGGAATAATTGGTTTTTCCCTTCTTCTAAAATCATCTCTATAAAAAGTGATATCTAAATTTCCACAAACGATTTCTTTCTGAAGAATTGTTTCTAATTGTTTTTTCAATCTAGCAACAACATTAATTCCACGAGGTTGTAAACCAATTAATACAGTATTAGAAAAATCATTGTGAGATTCGATGAGTTCATAGCAAAGACGATTTAGGGTCAGTTCAAAATGTCTTGTATTAAGAATGATTTGCTTTTCCATCGAGACAAATATAAATAAAATTTTAAAGTAATAATAGTTTTTTTTAACCTCAGTGGACACAGAGTTAATTCACTGAGTCACACAGAATACTTTGTGAAAAAAACTTGGTGCGACTCTGTGCTTAGCTCCTAAAAATACTCTGTGTTTAAATTTACAATGAGCTATTTTTAACACGGAGTTTAAAAAGAGTATTTCACTTAGTAACTTAGAGTTTTAAATTAAAAAAAAACTTTGTGTAACCCTGTGCAAAACTGCTTTAACTCTGTGGTTAAGCAAAAAAAGCATTTTACATAGTTTCTGAAACGTCAATACCTTCTAAATCTAAGACTTTTCGAATAACACCTTCCACAATTGCATCTGGACATGAAGCTCCAGAAGTAATAATAATTGTTTTTGGTTTTTCGGACTCTAATATAAAGGTGTCAAAATCAACTATTTTTTTTTCATAAATATCATACGAAGAAATGGTATCTTTTGAAAGGATGTTTCCTTCAGATTGTATAAAATAGGTAGTAAATTTTTGTTCCAAAAGCTCAACCAAATGTGTCGTGTTTGAACTGTTATAGCCACCAATTACTAATGCAAAATCAGCATCTTCATTTAATAGTCCCAAAGTTGACGATTGATTATCATTTGTTGCATAGCATAAAGTGTCTCTTGTATCGGCAATATGTTCTGAAAGAGATTCTAATCCAAATTTTGAAATCATAGTTTGACGTAAAAAGTCAGTTATTTCTTGAGTTTCAG
>CALPSU020000124.1 GCA_943326315.2 Chryseobacterium gleum | reverse complement strand
CGCATCGTATGAAGAGCATCGAGAGAACAGATGAATATACCCGAATTGATTTCATCTATCGTTCTTCTGAAATCTACGACAATGGCGGTTGGATTCAAATGGATGGAAATGCGTATATCTCGCCAGTAGGTTCCAGTAAAAAATACCGTTTAATTAAAACGATAGGTATTCCTTTGGCTCCTTTGAAACATTATTTCAAAAAGAAAGGCGAATTTCATACTTATTCATTGATATTTCCGGCTTTACCATCGGACACTAAAAAAATTGACATCATTGAAAAACTAGCTCCTGGTAGCTATTTTAACTTTTACGGAATCGATTATTCAAAATGGATAACAGTTCCTCATCCTGCAGATATTGCTCAATCAAGAAATTAATCCTTAAAAAGAAAACAAATGAATATACTAGAAACAAAACAAGAAATGCTTAACTTAAAATTAGAATTAGTGTCTATTAAAAACGAAAAGTCGGATGCCATTCAACGACAAGATTATCTCAAAGCAGTTGATTTAAGAGATAAAGAAAAAGAATTAGCAGAGAAATTAAAAACCGAAAAGAAGGCGTTGGAAACTTACCTCAGTTCCCTTGACCCAGATCCGTCGAATGTAGAAGAAATAAATTCGATACTTGAAATTTTAATGGAGATTTAATTTAAAAAATAATATTAAAATGGAGTTGTGAAGTGATTAAAAAGCAAGCTTTTGTAAACTGTTCGGTAATTCCGAACAGTTTAAATTGAAGGAGAAGGAAATAAAAATAGTCCCTTTAATTTCCCATTAAGAAATTATTAGAAAATTCAACTTGTAAGGAATTCTTACAAGTTCGTAAAGAAAGAATTCTAAATGTCGAAAAAGAATAAACATCACTTCCCAGAATTCAACTCTTCCATAATCTCAGCAAAAACAGCAACAGATTTTATACGGTCTTTAACATCAAATACATTTGTGACAACCATCAATTCATCGACCCTTGTATTTTCGATAAACGTCTTGACTTTCTTTTTAACAGTTTCCTTGCTGCCAATAAATGCATATTTGGTCATTTGTTGCACGGCATATTGTTGGATGATGTTACGAAATTCATTGGTTACCATAAAAGGAGCTTCTAATGGACTTCTGTTTCCTGTCAAAATTCCAATAACCCTAGAATAATAAGACGTTGAAAGGAATTCAGCTTCCTCATCTGTATCTGCAATGATGATTGAAAGTCCTGCAATCGAATACGGCTGAGCTAAAGCTTCGGAAGGTTGAAATTGACTTTTATAAATTGCTAACGCTTCCATTAATTGTGCACTCGCAAAATGACTTGCAAAAGCATAAGGCAAACCTTTCTCAGCAGATAAATAGGCACTTGTAGTACTTGAACCTAAAATATACAAAGGCACGTCGACACCTTCAGCTACGTTTGCGCGCACTTGTTGCTGCGCATTGTCTCTTGAAAAATAGGTTTGAATTTTTTGAACTTCAGCAGGAAAAGCCATCGCCGCTTCGTAAAAATCGGAACGAATAGCACTAGCAGTTGCTTGATCCGTTCCTGGTGCCCGACCTAATCCTAAATCAATTCTGTTTGGATAAAGTGTACCCAATGTTCCAAATTGTTCAGCAACAATTAGTGGTGAGTGATTTGGTAACATTATACCTCCAGAACCTACTCGAATGCGTTTTGTTCCTTCGGCAATTTTACCGATTAAAATAGAAGTCGCACTACTACCAATAGCATCCGAATTATGGTGTTCCGCTAACCAATAACGTTTATAACCAGTACGATCAGCAAGTTGTGCAATTGCCAAAGAATCATCAAAAGTATGACGAAACGATTTCCCTTCAGAAACAACAGCAAGATCTAAAATGGAGTAAGCAATTTCTTTATTTAACATAATTCAGAACTATCTAACACAAAAGTAATATAATTGTTTGACTGTTTTTTTAATTTAAGACACTCCTAATTGTCCAGTTCAAGTATTTTTTAAATTAAAAAACCGCCTCCTCAAATGAGCGAAGCGGTTTTTCAATAAAGTCTTCTATTTTAATGTCAATCCAGATATACTATTTATCCTATTGAAATAGTTAGGTGTTAAACTAAGCCTGGTTCAATTCTTCTGAATCATTTTCCTTTTTAAAATAATATAAACCGAAATAGTTAAAACAAAAAGAATAACAGCAGGAAGCAAATTACCTTTAAAAAACAATATTATGGATCCTAATCCATAAAGTGCCAAAACGATTAAATACTTAATTTTATTTATTTTCTGCATATTGATTTAAAAATTATTTATGTAAGGTAAAACTACAAATTATACTATCTAATCACTAACAACTAATTGCTAATTACTTGCCTAGCAACTAATCTTATCCACTCTATTTTGATGTCTCCCGCCTTCAAATTCTGTATTAAAGAAAATATTTACTATTTCAATTGCTTCTTCCGTTGAGATAAAACGAGCTGGTAAAACAACAATATTTGCGTCATTGTGTAATCTTGCTAATTCAGCAATTTCAGCTTTCCAACACAAAGCACTTCTAACTCCTTGATGCTTGTTAGCTGTCATATTGATTCCATTACCAGAACCACAAATCAATATTCCTTTTATGTTTTCTTGTTCAACCATAGAAGCAACTGGGTGAGCAAAATCAGGATAATCAACACTGCTTTCAGAAAAACAACCAAAATCTTTCATTTCAAATCCTTTCTCAGTTAAATACACTTTTAATGCTTCTTTTAATTCAAATCCAGCGTGATCTGCTCCAATTGGAATAATAACTTTTGACATAATATAATTTTTTATAAAGGTAGAAATTAACTTCATTTATCAAGTAAAGGTGCTATTAACAATTATATATATATGTAAACAATCAATAAAAAAAATAAAAGATAAATAGTTGATATTTAATGCAATAATAAATAAACATTTACACACTAATTAAAATAAAATTGTTAATTAATGTGTATAACTATTAAAAGATTTTCCTTTCATCTTAAATATATTTTTACAAACGAAATTGTTTTTTAAATAACCACAATTAGTTAGCATCAGTTTTACACTTTTTACAAACGTTTTTAACACAGTGTTTATATTAAAATAATAATAAAGTAATAAACATTCAATCATAAATCAATTAATGTTAATAAGCCAATAAACTGATAAATATCAAAAGAATAGAAAGATTATATCTGTTTATAAACTAATATAAAAAGCTAATAAGTGATAAAAACAAATTAATCAGAATAGTTTTACACACATATTAACAAGCTTAATAAAAAGAATAAAGTTTTTTAAATCTTAAAAATATTTATTTATATACTATAAAAAAGGAAAAAAGGAGTTACTTGATTTTTTGAAATTAAAGTTGTACATTCATTTATAAATCTTAAAATTAACAAAAATAAATACTTAATTATCTGTAAATCTTATTATTATAAATTTAATTGTGAATACTATTAATTCACAATTAAATTAAAATGTTAACTGAAAAAGAAAAAATAATAAGTACTTTTGAAATAGCTAAAAAAATAATTAGATGTCAAAAATTAATGTATTTGTTGTTGAGGACGAATCAATCGTTTCAAAAGATATTCAACATAGTTTAAAAAAACTAGGTTACAATGTTGTTGGATCAGCTTCATCAGGTGATAAAGCGGTTGAATTAATAGCTTCAGAGCAACCAGATATAGTTTTGATGGATATTATGTTAAAAGGTAACATGAATGGAATTGAAGTAGCTGAAATTGTAAAAAGAGAAATGGCTATTCCTGTGATATTTTTAACCGCTTATGCAGATGAATCTACTTTATCAAAAGCTAAAATTTCTGAACCTTACGGATATATATTAAAACCATTTAAAGAAATAGATTTACAAACGTCTATTGAAATGGCAGTTTATAAGCATAAAAAAGAACAAGATATAATAAAAGAGAGAGATTTATTATATTCTATAGTTGATAATAAAGAAAAGTCTTATGATTTTATTTTCGTAAAAACGAATAGTAAATTAATTAAATTACTGACAAAGGACATTTATTTTATTGAAGCATTGAAAGATTATGTAGTTATTAATACAATTGATTCTCGTTACACTATTCATTCAACAATGAAAGAAATAGAATCTAAGATGGGTTCAGTTGATTTTATAAGAATACATAGATCATTTATAGTTAGGTTAGATAAAATAGCAGTCATCGAATATCCAAATTTAACTTTAGAAAATGATAAAAAAAGTATTCCGATTGGAGGATCTTTTAGAGATGATTTAAATTCTAAAATTAAATTATTGTAAATTATTCTATTTCTATACCGTTTGAATAGTTTTCTTTACAATCTAATTTTCCATTTTCAAAATAATATATTGAAATACCGTTTAGTTTATTATTAATATAATTTTTCACATACTTTATATTCCCATTTTCAAAATAGCAAATTTCTTCACCATTCATTTTTCCATCTAAATAATTTTTCTTTTTAAAGATTGAACCACTTGAATAATACCAAATTTCTTCTCCTGAAGGAAGACCAAATACATACGTAATCTTATTTAATAATTGTCCATTTTCAGAATAGGTTTGATATTCACCATTTAATAAACCCTCGAAAAATAAATTTTTAGATTTAAGTTTTCCAGTTGGATAATAACTATAGCTTTCTCCATTTTGTTTACCATTTTTGTAATTGATTTTATAACTTATTTTTCCGTTTTCAAAATATTCATTCCATTCACCATGATTTACACCGTTTAAATATGTTCCTGTTTGATAAATAATTCCACTTTCATAAAATAAAGAATATGGTCCTTGAAGTTCACCGTTTTTTATGAAAAATTTATATAAAATTTGGCCATTTTCAGAAAATAAAATACATTCCCCATGTTCTATTCCATTTACATAGTTAGTTTTTGAATTTATTTTTCCATTTTCATAATATGAAATACACTCCCCATGCGGTTTTCCATTTACAAAATTTCTACTATTTTCTAAATGACCATTTTTATAACTATTTACAGATTCACCTTTAAATGGAATCGTAAAAAAAGAGTCAACATAAAATGTACTATCTGATTTATTATAGACTTGAGAATTTATCTTTAATTGAAATAAACTTATTATTAAAAAAAATAAGTAGAATATCTTCATGTGAAGTAAATATTATTTCAAATAAAGATAAATAAAAGGATTAAAAAAACAAGTTAATTTTTTAAAACTCCATTTTCATAGAATTCAATTTGTTTGATTTTACCCTTTTTATTATAAGTTATTTTATCACCGTTTAAAACCCCATTTTTGTAATTTTCTTTTCGAAATAATAAACCATTTTTTGTGTAAAAAATAGATTCTCCATTTGGAATTCCATTTATGTAACTTAATTTTTGTCGGATTGACCCATTATCAAAATAAATAATAGATTCTCCATAGGTTTCGCCGTTAACAATAGATTCTTTTCTTTCCATTTTACCTTCTTCATTATAAAGAATAGACTCACCATCTAACATTCCATCTTTATATGTTTTCTTTAAATAAATATGGCCATTTTCAAAAAACTCAAGATTTATTCCATCTTTTTTACCGTCATGATAATTATTTTTTTCTTTAATCTGCCCATTAATATAATACAAAGTAAATTCTCCTTCTGGAGAGCCATTTAAATAATTTCCTTTTTCTTTTATTTGGCTGTTTTCATAAAATTGTGTAGATTCACCTTGAGGTAAACCATCTATATAAGTGCATTTATGTAAAATTTGACCATTTTCATAATATAATAAAGCTTCACCATTTATAACTCCATTTATATATTTCCATTTATTTTTAACGTGTTCATTATCGTAATTTGTAATTAACTCCCCTGTAAATAAATTAGTAAAATTAGTGTCAGTATAAACTTTTCTATCGTCTTGATTTATGTATTGAGAGGTTGCTGTAAATTCTAAAATAACAGAAAATATGAAGAGTATATAAAAAGTTTTCATTTTTAGAAATAAAGTATCAAACTATATAGTTCAAAAGTATTATTATTTTTTCAATACAATAAAAAAACCTTAACAAATTAATGTTAAGGTTTATAAGAGGTCTCAATCAGATTCGAACTGATGTAGACGGTTTTGCAGACCGGTGCCTAGCCTCTCGGCCATGAGACCCTTTACGACGAGACAAAGATAGTAACTTTTTTAAATTATTACTATTCTTCTATGATTATTGCAACGTTTTCAACATTTCCATTGATTGGTGGAGAAATTTTTATGATTTTCACCCTTAATTTATTCACGTTTTCAACTTCTTTTTTTATTCTAATAAAAATTCTTTGACCAACGTGTTCTATTAATTTTGAGCGTATTGCCATTTCTTCCGCTACAATTTTATTAATATCTACATAATCAATTGTTTTTATCAATTCATCTGTAACAGCAGCTTCTGAAAAATCAGTTTGCAACGATATATCAACTAAATAATGTCCACCTATTCTTTCCTCTTCTGGTAAACATCCATGAAAAGCGTATAATTTAATTCCGTTTACTTCTATTGTGTGTTTCATTTTTTAAGATTGAGTTTAAGGTTAAGGTTGAGGTTTGTTTCTACTTAACCTCAACCTTAATCTTAAGCTTTTAAAGCAACTACTTTTTCCATTCCAACTTTCATTCTTTCAATACATTCTTCTTTTCCTAAGAAGGCAGAAATATCAAACATACTTGGACCTGTTCCATTTCCTGTAATTAATAATCGGAAGTTTGGTAAAACGGCACCAATACCCATTTGTTTTTCTTCTAAAAATGATTTAAAAGTACTTTCAATTGTATGGGCATCAAACGGTTCAATAGCAGAAATTCTTTCTAACCATTCGTTCATTAGTGGTGTAGTTTCTTCTTTCCATTTTTTCTGAACTGTTTGATCATCGTAAGTTGTTGGTTGTCCAAAAAGATAATTTCCTTCTGTTACCATATCTTTTACAAAAGTTGCTCTTTCTTTCATTAAATGAGCAATTGTTTTTAATTCAGATAATTCGTGTTTTTCAGGTAATTCTTTCGCTAATAACTCTGCTAATTTTTCATCTGGAGTAGCTCTCAAATATGTTTGTTGAAACCATTTTGTTTTTTCAGCATCAAACTTAGCTCCAGCTTTTGCTACTCTATTTAATGTAAAAGCTTCTGCTAATTCTTCTAATGAAAATATTTCTTGTGTTGTTCCAGGATTCCAACCTAAAAAAGCTAACATATTAATGAAAGCTTCTGGTAAATATCCTTTTTCTCT
>CALPSU020000123.1 GCA_943326315.2 Chryseobacterium gleum | reverse complement strand
GCAATTGAAATTCCAATTAATGCAGCTATGGATGTAATAGCATCACTTCTATGGTGCCAAGCATCGGCCTTTAAGGATGAGCTGTTCGTTTCTTTACTTTTCTTTATTACAATTTGAAATGAAATTTCTTTCCAAATTATTATTGGTAATAAAACTAATAAAACATATGGGCTTGGTAAGCTATGTGGTGTGCTAATGTTTATTATACTTTCGTGAGCAATGATTGTAGCGGATGTAATTAAAAAACCGACAACTAAAAATGTAATTAACGGCTCGGCTCTGCCATGTCCATACGGATGGTTGTCATCAGCAGGTCTACTTGCATATTTTAATCCAAATAAAACTAAAAAAGAAGCAAAAATATCAGCTGTAGATTCTATAGCATCCGCAATTAAAGCATACGAATTACCAAAATATCCAGTAATACCTTTAATAATAGCAAGACTTGTATTTCCAATTATGCTAAAATAAGTAGCTTTTACAGCCGTTTCTTCGTGAGTCATTATTTATCCTGCGATTGAAACACCAATCAAAGTCCCAATTCCATAAGTGATTGCTGCAGCAACTAATCCAAATAAAACTTGTCTAAATCCTGAAAACCAAACGCTTTTACCTGTAAACAAGGTAATTGCTGCTCCAATTATAAATAATCCAATTCCACTTAAAATTGTACTTAAAATAATTGCTTTAAAACCTGCTAAGAAGAAAAAAGGTATAACTGGTATGATCGCACCAAAAGCAAATAAGATAAAAGATGTTACCGCCGCTTCCATTGCTGAACCTTTTAAGTCTTCAGGATTTATACCTAATTCTTCTTTAATTAAAACTTCGTGAGCATGATTGATGTTTGACATAACATCTTTTGCCATTTTTTCAGATTGTTCTCTAGGAATCCCTTTGGAAAGATATATCAATACTAATTCTTTTTCTTCGCCTTCCGGATTTGTTTCCAATTCATCCATTTCTAATTGCATTTGATTCTCGTACAATTCTTGCGAACTTTTAACTGAAATCCATTCACCCAAAGCCATTGAAAGTGCCCCGGCAAGTAAACCAGCAATACCAGCAAGTAATACTTCTTTTTGACCATTTGTAGCACCTGCAATCCCCATTACTAGACTGAAATTCGAAACTAGTCCGTCGTTACCTCCTAATACGGCAGCTCTTAATGTGTTTCCTCCAACAGTTCTATGTCTTTTTTCGAAACGAGCTAAGTTGGAACCAGAAATCGATGTATTGTTATTTAATATGTTTTTTAAAATTGTAACATGCGCTGTATCTGAAATTGAAACTGTTGAATTTGATTTTTTTCGAGCAAATAAAACAGAAGAAGCTATACTTTTTTCAGTATCTAATAATACTCCTAGAACATAGTCGTAACCTAAAACTTTACCGATAAATTTTAAAACTTTTGCACTTCTTGAAGGTTCAGGGATGATTGAAGTATCCATTCCATTTTTTTCCATAAAAGCAATAGCATGGCTAAGTTCTATTTCACTCATTTGATAAAAAACTTCAGCAACATTTTCATCTAGTTCATTTTCTGCTAATAATTTATATAGAAAACTTGCATCAACTTCTGTTTGTATATTTTTTAAATTTATCATTATTTTTTTTACTCGTTAATTAATTGTCAATCAATTCATCTTCAATTTCGCTTCTTGTTTTTTACTAAACTGTCAATTGCTGATAAAGAGAAGTTTTATTCCTATGTGTATTCCTGTGTAAATTTAGTGTTCTTTAATTCAATAACAATATAACACAGTTTACTATGTTACTGAAATTTGATTTACTCAGTTTTTTCTGTTTCAGAAATCATTTTAACTAATTCCCAATAAAAGCAAATTAAAACAACTGTTTAAAGCAAAATCAGTTATTATTTGAGTCGAGCTTATTTTTTTGTTTTAAATAATGATTGTACTATTTTTTTATAATTTTCGAGAAAGTATTTATAGAATTTATCACAACATGTCTAGTCATAAATTTTCAAAGAAATCATTCCCTTTATCGTCTGTAATAATAAAAGCTGGGAAATTTTTGATTGTAATTTTTCGTACAGCTTCCATTCCCATTTCTTCGAAATCAACAACTTCTACGGATGTAATGTTTTCTTTGGCTAAAATAGCTGCCGGCCCACCAATTGAACCAAGATAAAATCCTCCATGTTTTTTGCATGCATTTGTAACGTCTTTTGATCGGTTTCCCTTTGCAAGCATTATCATACTTCCACCTAAATTTTGGAAACTATCTACATAAGAATCCATTCTTCCTGCTGTAGTAGGCCCGAAACTTCCTGAAGGCATTCCTTCTGGAGTTTTTGCTGGACCAGCATAATAAATTGGGTGATTTTTGAAATATTCAGGCATTGGTTTACCTTGATCTATTAACTCTTGAATTTTGGCATGTGCCATATCTCTAGCAACGATCAAAGTTCCTCTTAAATTCAAGCGAGTTTTTATGGGGTATTTTGTAAGTTCAGCTAAAACTTCCGCCATTGGTCGATCTAAATCAATTTCAACAGCTGGTTGTAAATGTGGAGCAACTTCAGGAAGCAATCTTCTTGGATTCATTTCTAATTGCTCTAAAAAGATACCCTCTTTTGTGATTTTGGCTTTAATATTTCTATCTGCTGAACAAGAAACTCCTAATCCTACAGGGCAAGAAGCTGCGTGTCGAGGTAAACGAATAACTCTAACATCATGCGTGAAATATTTACCTCCAAATTGAGCTCCAATATGACTTTCTTGACAAATTAAGTGTACTCTCTTTTCCCATTCCAAATCACGAAAAGCTTGTCCATTCATGTTTCCTTCTGTTGGTAACTCGTCGAAGTAACCTGCCGAAGCTTTTTTCACTGCAGATAAATTTGCTTCTGCAGAGGTTCCTCCAATAACAAAAGCTAAATGGTAAGGTGGACAAGCAGAAGTTCCTAAATCTTTTATTTTTTCACGTATAAAGTCTTCCAAATTTTTATCATTTAAAAGAGACTTAGTTTTTTGATATAAGAATGTTTTGTTAGCTGATCCTCCTCCTTTTGCTAAAAATAGGAATTCGTAATAATTACCTTTTTTTGCGTAAATATCAATTTGAGCTGGTAAGTTAGAGCCTGAATTTTTCTCGTCAAACATTGTTAAAGGTACGACTTGAGAGTAGCGAAGATTTCTTTTTTGGTATGTATTGAATATTCCTTTCGATAAATATTCAGCATCATCCACGCCTGTATAGACATTTTCACCTTTCTTTGCCATAACGATTGCTGTACCAGTATCTTGGCAAGAAGGAAGTTGACCTTCAGCAGCAACAACAGCATTTTGAAGTAATGTGTAAGCAACAAAACGATCGTTATCCGTCGCTTCAGGATCTTCTAAAATATCTCTTAATTTTTCTAAATGAGATGTTCTTAAATAAAATGACACATCCGCAAGAGCTTGTTCAGCAATGAATTCTAAAGCTTTTGGATCGATTGTTAAAATTTCACGATTCCCGATTTTTTCAACTTTAACAAAGTCAGATGAAATTTTTCTGTATTCTGTACTATCCTTTAAAATTGTATAAGGATCTTGATATATAAAATCTGCCATAATTGATAAGAAACTATTTTGTTAGAATCGTAGCAAATTTAGATTTTATAGTTTAAAAAATCAATGATAATGAATATTCTTTTTTTTATAAAGAAACTTGGCTTCGAGTGCCTCAGCCAGCGTTTTTTTTAAAAAAAAGCTCTAAAAGGTGACTGAGTTTTATCGAAGTAACCATCTTTTCGTTACAAATTTTTTAATTATTTACCATCTTTTTATTACAAATTTTATATAAATTTACCGTCTATTTGTTACAAAATTAATGCTTATTTACCATCTTTTTATTACAAAAAAAAGTGTTTAAATGTGGTTTCATATTAAATTGTTAAGTATATTTGTTTAAATAATAGTTTGTTTTATATGATTAGTCGTTTGGTTGTTAGTGATTTAATTGAATGGAAAGAAGATTCTCTCCGGAAACCATTAATACTTCGAGGTGCCAGACAAGTTGGGAAGACAACTGTTGTTCAGGAATTTGCTAAAGAATTTGATGTTTTTTTAAAGTTAAATTTAGAATTAGAAGCGGATAATAATTTATTTGAAACATTTAAGGAAATCAATAAGTTAATTGAGGCAATTCATTTGCATTGTAAAAAGAAAGTGGGTTCAGGTACCTGCTTATTATTTATTGATGAAATTCAATCTTCACCAAGAGCAGTAGCGATGCTTCGATATTTTTATGAAGAAGCAAAGCATATACACGTAATTGCAGCTGGATCTTTATTAGAAAGTTTAATGGAGACAAAGAAAATATCCTTTCCAGTAGGTAGGGTAGAGTTCAGAATGTTGCGTCCATTTAGTTTTTTAGAGTTTTTAGAGGGTATAGATGAAAAATATGATTTAGATGTAGTAACAAATTTCAAAGCAGATTTAATACATGATCGAATAATGGATCATTTCAATAAGTTTGCTCTTGTTGGTGGTATGCCCGCGATCGTTGTTCAGTATGCGTTAAAAAGAGATGTGTTATCCCTGAGTAGAACATATGAATCGCTTTTAGAATCCTATAAAGATGATATAGAAAAATATGCAGAAAACGATACTTCTGCAAAAGTAATCAGACATATAATATCTACATGTTGGGGTTATGCTGGTGAAGAAATAACATTTGAGAATTTTGGAGCGAGTAAATTCAAATCAAGGGAAATGAGTGTTGCTTTTAAAACAATTGAAAAAGCAATGCTCTTAGAATTAGTATATCCAACATTTGAAACGAAACTCCCAATTCTAAAAGATTATAGAAAAAAACCGAAACTAATTTGTTTAGATGCTGGCTTAGTAAATTTTACAGCTAAAATTCAAGAAGACGTATTTTTTTCTCAAAATATTCAAGACGTTTGGAGAGGTAAATTGGCTGAACAAATTGTAGCGCAAGAATTAGTTTCACGTAATTTTTCGATTTCCGAAACGAGACACTTTTGGAGAAGAAATAAGTTGGGATCTGAAGCAGAAATAGATTTTATTTTCCCATTTAAAGGGAATGTTATTCCAGTTGAAGTAAAATCTGGAGTAATTGGAAAACTGAAATCATTGCATTTGTTTATGGATGAATGTTCTCATAACTTAGCAGTAAGAGTGTGGTCAAAATCGTTTAGTATTGATCAAGTGAAAACTCCCAAAGGGAAGGATTTTCATTTGGTAAATGTTCCTTTTTATTACGTTTCTCAGTTGAAAGAATTGTTGGAATTAGTTGAAAAAGAAATAAATAAGTTAAATTAATTTTTCAAAAAAATCATTTCCTTTGTTGTCAATAATGATGAATGCAGGAAAGTTTTTTACCGTAATTTTTCTGACAGCTTCCATTCCTAATTCTTCAAAATCTATTACTTCAACAGAAGTGATATTTTCTTTTGCTAAAACTGCAGCTGATCCTCCTATAGTTCCCAAATAAAATCCGCCATTTTTAAGGCATGAATAGGTAACTTCTTTTGATCGGTTTCCTTTAGCTAACATTATCATACTTCCACCTAAACTTTGAAATTTATTTACGTAAGGATCCATTCTTTCCGCTGTAGTAGGTCCAAAACTACCAGTTACCATGCCTTTTGGTGTTTTGGCAGGACTTGCATAGTAAATAGGATGGTCTTTAAAGTATTTTGGAATAGGCTGATGCGATTCTAACCTTTCTAAGATTTTAGCATGCGCACTGTCTCTCGCAACAATCAAAGTTCCGTTTAATAATAGTCTTGTTTTTACGGGGTATTTTGATAGTTCCTTTAGAATTTCAGGCATTGGACGATTTAGATTAATTTCAATGGATGGTTCTAAGTGTGGAGCAACTTTTGGGAGAAGTTTTCGAGGGTTCATTTCCAATTCTTCTAAGAATAACCCTTCTTTTGTGATTTTAGCTTTTATATTTCTATCGGCTGAACAAGAAACTCCAAGTCCTACAGGGCAAGACGCCGCATGTCTAGGCAATCTAACAACCTTAACGTCATGAGCAAAATATTTACCCCCGAATTGTGCTCCAATTAAACTGTCTTGGCAGATTGAAAGGATTCTTTTTTCCCATTCTAAATCACGAAAAGCTTGACCATACATATTTCCAGATGTTGGAAGTTCATCAAAATATCCCGCAGACGTTTTTTTTAATACTGCTAAGTTGGCTTCAGCAGAAGTACCTCCAATTACAAACGCTAAATGATAAGGAGGGCAAGCAGAGGTTCCAAGATCTTTGATTTTTTCTTGAATAAATTTTTCTAAAGCTTTATCGTTAAGTAAAGATTTTGTCATTTGAAATAAGAATGTCTTATTTGCTGAACCACTTCCTTTAGCAAGAAATAAAAATTCATACTCCATACCTTTCGATGCAAAGATGTCTATTTGAGCAGGTAAATTTGAATTTGAATTTATTTCATCGAACATATTCATTGGGATAAGTTGAGAATATCTAAGATTACGCTCTTGATAAGTGTTGAATATTCCTTTTGAGATAAATTCAGCATCTACTTCTCCTGTATATACATTTTCTCCTTTTTTAGCAATTACTATTGCTGTTCCAGTGTCTTGACAAGATGGAAATTGTCCTTCAGCTGCAATTACTGCATTTTGAAGTAAAGTGTAAGCGACAAAACGGTCGTTATCATTTGCTTCAGGATCTTGAAGAATAGCATTTAATTTTTCTAAATGTGAAGTTCTCAAATAGAAAGAAACATCGTTAAATGCTTTGTCGGCAATAAATTCTAATCCTTTTGAATCTACTGTTAAAATTTCTCTTTCCCCTAATTTTTCAACTTTAACAAAGTCGGATGAAATTTTTCTGTATTTAGTATTATCCTTTAAAAGTGTGAAAGGATTTTGATATATAAAATCTGTCATAATCGTAAGGTTTCAATCTTTAAAAAGAAACACTACAAGATTAATTTAATCTGAATTAAATGAGGATGACAGAAATTGTTTATTAATGTGTTTTAGATCAGTTAATTTATAATCAAACCTTCAATTTTAGGGAGTGTTAAGAATCGAAAGTCTTTGATTATTAATTATCTTTTTTTGATTTTCAATAATTCAGTATATTCTTCTAACAAAGTAAGGTATTAATTTTTCCAAAACTGCACCTCGTCATTAGAATAAAAATTTACAGGATCATTTACAACGTTAGATTTGTTTTTCAATTCGTTAAAATCATCAATTAGAACATCCTTGAAATCATTTAATATTT
>CALPSU020000122.1 GCA_943326315.2 Chryseobacterium gleum | reverse complement strand
TGGAAAAAATGGCATTTTTAGATGAATTGAAAACATTAACAGCAAACGAAAACGTACTTTCAGTTGGCCGTGATGTAAATGAATTGAGAACACGTTTCGACGATTATGTGTTAGAAGAGGAACGAAAAAAACAAGTTGCTGTATTGGAAGCCAAAGCCAATGGAGAAAGTGTTGAATACGTTCGTGAAGATGACCCGATTAGAGATGAATTCTATGCGGTATACACAGTGTTTAAAGAAAAAAGAACAAATGCTGTAGCAGAAAAAAATGCAAAACAGGCAGATTGTTTACGTCAGAAGAAAGCGTTGATTACTCGATTGAGATCAATTATCGAAAATGAAGAAAACATAGGAGCAGCTTTTGGAGCGTACAAAGAAATCCACGAATCTTGGAAGCAAGTGGGGGATATTCCAAGAGAAAAACGCGATGAAATTCAGGCAGAATATTCTCGTTTGTTAGAGGATTTCTTCTACAATATGAAAATTTACCGTGAATTAAAAGATCATGATTTACATAGAAACGAACAAGTTAAGAAAGAATTAATTACTAAAATTCAGAATTTACTTACAATTGAATCTACCAAAGAAGTTGAGAAAACTATCAAAACTCTTCAAAATGAATGGGAAGGGATTGGTCCTGTTGGTCGTGAAAATTGGGAAGAAATGAAAAAAACTTACTTAGATAGTGTTAGATCTATTTATGAAAGACTAAATAAATACCACGATGAGCGTAGAAATATGCTACATGACAATATTGAAAAGAAACAAATATTACTTGAAAAATTAAAAACGGTTGTTTTAGATTTTTCAAATTTGAATACTACTAAATTGTGGGAAGAAAAAACACAAGAAGTATTTGATATTCAAAATGTTTGGAAACAAATAGGTTTCGGACCGAAGAAAGAGAACGAAGAAATTTGGACACTTTTCAGAGCTGAATGCGATGCTTTTTTTGCTGCTAAAAAAGAATTTTTTGATGGATTAAGAAGCGAATTCGATGCTCTAGCTGAAGCAAAACAAAAATTAATTGATCAAGCTAATGCATTAAAAACTTCGACTGACTGGAAAAATTCAGGAGAAAAATTAATACAACTTCAAAAAAAATGGAGAAGTATTGGTAATGCAGGACAAAGAAATGAGCAGCGTTTATGGAAGGAATTTCGTACTGCATGCGATACTTTTTTCAATGCGAAAACTGCACACTTCGCTGAATTAGATAAATTAAATGAATCTAATTTAACAGCAAAGCAAGAATTGATTGCCAAAATTGAAGGATACGTAATTACAGAAGATAAGAAACAAGCAATTTCTGATTTAAAAGGTTTTGCAAATGAATTTAACTTAATTGGTCACGTTCCAGTTGCCAATAAAGACATAATTTACAATGCTTATAAATCTGCATTAGATAAATTATATAATTCTTTAAAATTAGAAGGTCAAGAAAAAGAGCAAGTAATGTTTCAGGCTCGTTTAGACACTTTTCAAGCTAGTCCAAATGCGGCTAAATTATTAGATAAAGAGAAAATGGATTTACGTCGTCAAATAGACACGATAAAGCAAGATATTTCTCAATACGAAAATAATTTAGGTTTCTTTGCTAATTCAAAAGGAGCAAACGCATTGAAAGAAGAAGTAGAAAAGAAAATAGAATATTCTAAACGTAAAATAGAAGAAATTTCACGTAAAATTAAGATGATCCCAAGTGAAATAAGTCACAGTGAGAATAATTAAATAAGTCGAATTTCAAGGTGATTACATAGGTCAATAAGATAACTTTATATGAATAAATTCATCAATATATTACTAATGTTAATCTCATTCCCAACAATGGTTATTTCAATCTTCGTTGGCTATGATTTACCGATTGAATTTTTGAAAACTTCTGGAGCTTCTATCCCTTATAAAATGGAAATTTTCCTAGCATTAGGAATAATATACTATGTAATTATCGTTCGAAGAAGCGTTCGAAGATGGATGGGAGTGAGAATGGTGAGCCAAACTGCTAAATTTAAGTGGAATGTAACTATGGGTTCAGATAGAAGAAAGCAGGTTTTTTTATACCAATGGTTAGAAGCTTTATTGATGACTTTTGGTGGATATGCTTTATATAGAGTTTGCCCGGATTCGATTATGCCCGCAAGTGCTTTGTGGTTTGGTGCATTTGATAATATGTTATTTTTATTTTTAGGAAAATTCAAAAACATATATAGAATTGGCCTTACTTCAAAGGCTATTGTTGTTGCAGATAGGGATGTAAAAATTCTGTATTTGTCTGGCTTACGAAAAGTAACTATTCAACAACAAACAGTTTTTTTCGACTACATTAAAGATTTACAAATGACTTTTCCTTTAACATGTATCCCAAAGGCTGATCAAGTCAATTTCAAAAATGCATTAGAAGATTTGGTTGATAGGGATCGTGTATATTTCTCAGATGAAGTGAAAAATTTATAGATTTTATTCGATTGAAATTTTATTTTACCCATCTATTTATTTTTATTTCTGGATTTGTATTTAGTCAAAGTGCAACTGTAAAAGATTCAAATACGATATCTTTACGGCATACTTTTCAACCTACTGGTGCTTTAGTTGCATACTATTTTTGGGAGGAAGATAGTATAGGAAACATTGTTAATAATGAAATTAAACAACCTTTTCTCCAAAATTACTTCATCACTCCATGGATTAATAAAAACCACCATACGATTTTCGATTATGCTCAATTGAACGGAATAATTAATGCGTTTGCGCATACCAAAACTGTAAAAAAAAAGAAACACTCTTTTAAAATAATTCAGGATAATAAAAAAATAAAAGTAAATTATTCACTAATTAGAGATAAAGCAGAATCAATCGGAAGTATAGTTTATATTAAAAAAAATAATATTTGGACTGCCCAAAAAAAATCAAGCGTACATTATTTTACAATTTCATCTGATAATAGATGGAAATATTCTCATTCAAACGATTCTATTACGCTTGAAAAAGAGAATATTAAAATTCAATCAAATGGTCAATATCTAATTCTAAAGTATTTAAATATTGATAATTCATTAGGCAAAGAAGTTGTATATACTTATTCAGGAACTGAAGTTACGAATGATGTAATAGAAAGAAAATTAACAATATCTCAAAGAGTATTGGTTTTTTCTAACGGATATCGTGGACCAACTAGGAATAAGGATGAAACAGATGATTTAGTGACGAATAAAGATCGATATCACTATTGGTTTAAATTAGATAATTTATTTATAGAGCGTTTAAAACCTGCCGAAACATTCTATATTGATGGCAGCATGGGGATTAATACTTCCAACCACAAAACTTTTAGGAAGTTTATATTAAGCTATTTTCGATCCACTTTTATCTTTCGAAAGAAAAAGGCTAAAAATAAATATAAAACATTAAACACTATATCTAATTTAGAAGGATTTGAGATTAGAAAAAATAGAGGAAAAATAGCAGGAAAATCCTTTTTAACCGCAATTTGTAATTCTCCAGATTGTCTCCAAACAAAAGATACTGTAGACATTGTTTGTCATAGTATGGGATATGCTTATTCATTAGGGTTTATAGAAGAAATAAAAGATAAGGTAGTTTTTGGTAAAATGTATATTATAGCTCCCGAAAGTGCTTGTGTAGATGGATTTGATTGGACACTTTTTCAAGAAGTTTGGCAATATGGGAGTAATCTAGATCAAAAAGATCCGGATCCAATTTGGGAACAAGATGGTGTAGCTCCTCAATGTCAAGTAAAAGGTTTAGAAAAAGTTGATCCTAAAAAAGGAGGGAGAGCATTTATTCCAAAAGATTGGCCACGTAAAAACTTTATTGATAGTCACCAGCCCTATAATTACTATTGGATGTTTGAACGAATCAAATTAGGTGAAAATGGGTATGTTTACAAGTGAAAGAAATACCTCTGAAAATCTAACTTATCCATAAATACTTTTATTATTGGCATTATTATTTTATATTTATATTAAAATAGAATTAAAGTGGGAACAATAGAACTTAGAAAATTATTAGCTGAACAACTTTATTTAATTGATGATAAGTCTTTTTTAGAAGCCTTGAAAACGATTATTGATTCGAAAGTCTCTTCTACTACTTATGAACTTTCAAACTTTCAAAGAGAAAGAATAATTTCTGCTGAAAATGAATTTAATCAAGGAGAAACGATTTCAGATGATTTAGTACATTCTAAAATTGACAAATGGCTAAAATCAAAATAAATTGGTCTAAAGAAGCTGAAGTTGATCTTACTAAAATACTCGAATTTTATTTTGAACGAAATGGTAATTCAAAATATAGTAAATCTCTATATTCTAAGATTAGAAAAGGAGTAAATACTATTTCAAAAAATCCGTTTATTGGAATTAAAACTGATATTGAATTAATTAGAGTTTTAATTTCAGGTGATTATTTGATTGTTTATCAAATATTAAAAAGTGAAATAATAATTTCTATGATTTGGGATTGTAGAAGAAATCCTGAAAGTATAGAAATAGGAAAAAGAGTTAGTATCTTATAAATCAAACCTCGTTTACAAAAAAAGAGGTTGTAAATACCTTCACAACCTCTTACTCAAGAATTTATTTATAATTATTTGACCAAATCAAAACGATCTAAATTCATAACTTTTGTCCAGGCCTTAATAAAATCTTTTACAAATTTTTCCTTTGCATCGTTACTTGCATATACCTCTGAAATTGCTCTTAATTCCGAATTAGAACCAAAAATTAAATCAGCTCTTGATGCTGTCCATTTCACTTTTCCAGTTTTTCTATCGACAATATCAAATTTTTCTTTTGTTGCATCTTTCGCCTTCCATTCGTTATCCATGCTAAGTAGGTTTACAAAAAAGTCATTGCTTAACACCTCTTTTTTGTCTGTTAAAACTCCTTGCAATGTTTGATCGTAATTTGCATTTAGAACTCTCATCCCTCCCATTAATGCAGTCATTTCGGGCACGGTAAGACTTAATAATTGAGCTTTATCTATTAATAATTGCTCTGTAGAAATTGTATACGATGTTTTAGTGTAATTCCTAAAACCATCTGCCATTGGTTCTAACAAGTTAAAAGATTCTACATCTGTTTGTTCTTGTTTCGCATCCGATCTTCCTGCTGTAAAAGGAACATTGAAAGAATATCCAGCATTTTGGATTCCTTTTTCAATACCTACAGAGCCTGCAAGCACAATTAAATCAGCAATAGAAACTTGTTTGTTTTTACTGTTAGAATTAAATTCCTTTTGTATTTTTTCCAATGTTGACAAGACTTTTTCCAATTGTTTAGGATTATTTACTTCCCAGTTTTTCTGAGGTAATAACCTAATTCTAGCACCATTTGCACCCCCTCTTCTATCAGACTCTCTATACGTTGAAGCGGAAGCCCATGCTGTTGAAACCATTTCACTTACAGTTAAACCAGAATTTGAAATTTTAGATTTTAAATTCTTAATGTCATTTTCATCAACATTTGTATACGATATTGCAGGAATTGGATCTTGCCAAATTAAATCTACTTTCGGAGCTTCAGGACCAACATAAGTTGATTTTGGCCCCATGTCGCGGTGTGTTAGTTTAAACCAAGCTTTTGCAAATGCTTCGTCAAATAATTCAGGTTTTTCCATGAATGTGCGAGAAATTTTCTCATAAATAGGATCATATCTTAAGGATAAATCAGTGGTAAGCATAGTTGGTAAATGCAATTTTGTAGAATCAAATGCATCTGGAATTATTGCTTTTCCATTTTTTGCAACCCATTGATTCGCACCGGCTGGACTTTTTGTTAATTCCCATTCATTTCCAAATAAGATTTTAAAAAACCCTTGACCCCATTGCGTTGGTGTTGATGTCCAAGTTACTTCCAAACCTGAAGTGATAGCATCTTTTCCCTTGCCTGAACCATACGTGCTTTTCCAACCCAAACCTTGCTCTTCGATTCCAGCCGCCTCTGGTTCAGATCCTACGTTTGTAGCTGGTCCCTTGCCATGTGTTTTTCCAAGGGTATGACCTCCTGCAATTAAAGCAACCGTTTCTTCATCATTCATACCCATTCTTTTGAATGTTTCTCTGATGTCAATAGCTGCTGCTTTTGGATCTGGTTTCCCATTCGGACCTTCAGGATTTACATAAATTAATCCCATTTGCACAGCTGCTAAAGGATTTTCTAATTTTCTACCATCGGCATATCTATTGTCTTCTAACCATTTTTTTTCAGATCCCCAATAAACATCACTTTCAGGTTCCCAAACATCAACTCTTCCACCCGAAAAACCAAATGTTTTAAAACCCATTGATTCAAGGGCAACATTTCCTGACAAGACCATCAAATCTGCCCAAGAAATTTTACTTCCATATTTTTGTTTTATCGGCCAAATTAATCTTCTTGCTTTATCTAAATTAGCATTGTCTGGCCAACTGTTTAACGGTGCAAATCTTTGCTGTCCTGCTCTTGCTCCACCGCGACCATCTGCTGAACGATAAGTACCTGCACTGTGCCAAGCCATTCTAATAAATAAAGGCCCATAGTTACCAAAATCTGCCGGCCACCAATCCTGAGAACTTGTTAAAATTGTCTCAATGTCTTTTTTTAAGGCAAAATAATCCAAACTATTGAACTCTTTGAGATAATCAAACTGTGCACCCATTGGATTAGTCTTTTCCGAGTTCTGCCTCAAAACCTCTAACGATAATCTATTTGGCCACCAATCTTGGTTATTAAAAGACGTTGTTAAAGTTTCTCTTCGTTCGGTTGTTTCTGTCTTTTTGGTTGCACCATGTCCCATAGGACATTCTGCTTTACTTTCTTGAGAAAATCCTACGTAAGAAAACCCTGCAAAATATAAATAAACTAATTTTTTCATATGTATTTTTATCTCAAATATAAACCTATTTAAGTTAATTTACATTGATATTAGTTTCATTTTTTAACACAAATATCATCTATAATTTCAAGTATTTTAACAATAAGCACAAAAAGACACAAACGACTTACTATTGTGTTCGAAATCAATTTCAGTATCATACATTTGCTCTAAAATCTTTTGAAGTATTTCAGGAAATAATTCGACGGTTTCTTCTAATGAAAAATTACCTGTATCCAATTTAAATACACCATCTTTAATATTAATGAAAGAAATAATACTTGCTTCACGCGGTAATTCATTGTAATTCGCTTTGAACAAATAACAATACATAATCAATTGCAGAATGT
Organism: Chryseobacterium gleum; assembly: GCA_943326315.2. Classification (GTDB taxonomy): domain Bacteria; phylum Bacteroidota; class Bacteroidia; order Flavobacteriales_D; family Crocinitomicaceae; genus CAIUKX01. The sequence continues at coordinate 73 of CALPSU020000122.1, read as the reverse complement.
GTTTTTTCTCTAAGCAATTTTTTACCAAAACATCTAAATCTACTTTTTTATTTGTTTCTGTATCTGCTTGAGC
>CALPSU020000121.1 GCA_943326315.2 Chryseobacterium gleum | reverse complement strand
TAAATCTTCTAAAGTTAATTCTTCTGAACTTAAATATTGGAGAACATCTTCTTTATTAATATCTTCAAATAATTCTACATTTTCAATTGTCCAATTTGTTTGGTTATTAGGTGATGTTTTTTTTACTTCGGAAATTTCAGTTTCATCAATAGGGATGTATTTCACTAATAAATCTTGCTCAAAATTATCAATATTTTCGTCAACGTAAGCTAAAAGTTCAGATTGAGAAGGAGAACTTAAATTAGCTGACAATTGAATTTCTTCTGAAGAAAAATTTCGTAATACTATTAAACCTATAAAGACTGCAGCAATGCTTGTTAACCAAAATATAGGTTTTTTGTAGATTGGAGTTAATTTTTTGACAATCGTTTTTTTATTTGTATTCGTTATTATTGAGGCCATATTATCAAAATAGGCATCACTAATCTCTTCTCTTTCTCGAGGTTTTAAAAAATCTACTATGTTTTTATCGTTTTCCATCTTATCTGTTTGACTAATAAAATCACAAATGGTTTAATTGACTTAAAATATATTCTTGAATTTTTTGAACAGCATGAAAATAACTTGCTTTTAAAGCTCCCTCACTTGTTCCTAATTGCTGAGATATTTCGCTGTATTTTAAGTCTTCAAAATATTTCAATTGAAATACCTGACTTTGTTTTTCTGGCAATTTTTCAATTGCTTTCATCAGCAGTTCACTTATTTCTTCTGAAGTATGAGTGTCTAAAGAAGCGTGACCAGCAATTATTTCAACAACGGAATCATCCATATCTACACTTGAATTTCTTTTTTCTTTTTCGAGAAAAGTGATTGTTTCATTTCTCGCGATTCGAAACATCCAAGAATATAAGGAAGACTCTTGTTTAAATCCTTCTAGATTTAACCACACTTTAACAAAAACATTTTGAAGTATGTCGTTAGTTTGTTCGTGATTTTTGGTGATTCGTCTTATTTGCCAGTAAAGTTGTTTACCGTATTTCTTTACAATTATATTAAAAGCACGTTCTGTGTAAGAAGCACCCTGACTTAACAATTCAAAAATTTCGTTATCGTCAGGGTGTTTTATCATATTTTTTTATTTTCTTTTTGTCACTTTTAAAACAGCATCTACTACATTTTGTGTATCAATGCCATATTTTGTCATTAATTCCATTGGATCACCACTTTCTCCAAACGTATCATTTACTCCTACAAATTCTTGAGGCACTAATAAGTTTTGAATCAATACTTGTGCAATTGAATCACCTAATCCACCATTAATCATGTGTTCTTCTGCTGTAACAACGCATTTTGTTTTTCCAACTGACTTTAAGACTGCTTGAACGTCCAAAGGTTTAATTGTATGCATATTTATTAATTCTACAGAAATACCTTGAGCTTCTAAAATTCGAGCTGCTTCAATAGATTTCCATACTAAATGACCACATGCTATAATTGTAACATCCGTTCCTTCAATTAATATATCGGCCTTACCGATTTCAAATTTAGCATCTTCTTTGATGAAAATTGGCATAACTGGTCTCCCGAATCTTAAATAAACAGGACCCTCGTGAGCTGCAACAGCAATTGTAGCTTGTTTAGTTTGATTGAAATCACAAGGGACAATTACAGTCATATTAGGTAACATTTTCATCATTCCGATGTCTTCCAAAATTTGATGCGTTGCACCATCTTCACCTAAAGTTAAACCTGCATGTGAGGCACAGATTTTTACATTTTTTTTAGAATAGGCAACAGATTGACGAATTTGGTCATATACACGACCTGTTGAGAATACAGCGAAAGTACCTGTAAATGGAATTTTTCCTCCAACAGTTAAACCAGCAGCCATACCAATCATATTTGCTTCAGCTATACCGGTTTGAAAAAAACGTTCAGGAGCATAAGCTTTAAAAGCATCCATTTTTAAAGAGCCAATTAAATCGGCACAAAGAGCAACAACATTTTCATTTGTTTTTGCTAATTCCAATAATCCTTCACCAAATCCCGAACGAGTATCTTTATTTCCTGTTACTTCAATGTCAATCATGATATTTATTTTATAAGTTTATAGATGTTGTTTTATTTGAATTTATTCTAAATTCTTTCTCCATTGTATTAGCCGAAGATTTTAAACTTTTTTGTCGGCTAATTAATATGTAATGACCAGGTTGAAGTAACCATTGTCCCGATTTAGCATTTGGATCAATATTACAAACCCATTCAAAAGTGCCATCGTCTTTAATTAAGAAAATTTGCCCTGATATTAAATTCCCAAGTTTATAACTGAAATTTCCAGGTGCATCAATATCGATATTTGTTAAACTACTTTGAGTTATTTCAATAGATTTATAGATTCTTGGTAGTGTTAATATTTCAACTTTATATTTGCCAATAATGTATTTATCGGCTAAACCTATATGTTGAACGTTCAAAGTATTCGAAGAATTTTCTTGCATTACTCTCGTTTCAATTTGATATGGTTTTGAAGCATTCGTAAAGCGAACATTTAAAAATCCTTGAGGTGCATCTACGATAATCGTGTTGTGGATATTTCTTTGAATTGTAATTCCTAATTTTTCAATTTTAGGGAGAGTATTTACAATTAAATCATATTTATATTTTGGGTCCATAATTAAAGTATCAGGAAATCCAAATCGATTTATAGTATGGGTAAATGTGTATTTCAATTTTTTAGTCCCAGCTTCATATAAAAACATGGTTACATCTGTTTCCCTTGGATTTTTGAGTACATCATTCAGATTTATTTGCACAGTAGTATTTACTAGTGCCTTATTAATAACATTGCTAAGCACACTTCTAAAAGCATCTTTAGTTTCAGCATCTGAATATGAACCAATACAATTAAATTTATCCAAATAAGATAAATCCATTCCTAAACCAATTACAAATGGAGTAACTTTTACTCCTTTATCTTTTAGTTTTTGAGCTATCACACAAGGATCGTTATCGCAAGCTTCGAGACCATCTGTTATTAGTATGATTATATTTCTAGAATTAGCATCCGGAAAATCACCAGCAGCGGCTTCTAGAGAACGTGCGATTGGAGTTGTTCCTTTAGCTTCAATAGAACGTATTCTATACTTGATTGTACCATAATTGTCTTTCCCAAAAGGTACTTCTAGTTTAGTATCGTTGCAATCTTGAAATGTTGCAGTAACAGGAGATTGATGTCCATAAACACGTAGTGCAATTTGTAAATTAGGAGTACCAACCAAGCTATCTACAGCTTGAGCTAACAATTCTTTTGCTGCTTGAATTCTAGTTTGCTCGATAGTCCATTTAGCATTCATGCTATTTGAAGCGTCTAGAATAAAAAGTATGCGTGTTAATTCTTGTCCAAATGAAATTGAACTAACAAAAAAAAGAGCTATGCAAATTAGTTTTTTCAATTAGTAATCTCCTAATGTTTCTTCTAATTGATTTAAAGCAACTGCTAATTGTTCAGGGTTAGGAGCAGAGCCATGCCATTTATGAGTCCCCATCATATAATCAACACCTTGACCCATTTCAGTTTTCATAATAATTACAATTGGTTTTCCATTTCCAGTTAATGAAATTGCTTTGTTTAAAGTTGATTTAATTTCGTCAATATTATGACCATCCATTTCTAAAACGGTCCAACCAAAAGCTTCCCATTTTTGATTTAGATTTCCTAGAGATAAAACATTATCTGTATCACCATCTATTTGACGTCCGTTGTAATCTATGGTTGTAATTAAATTATCTACTTTATTCGCTGCAGCATACATAGCAGCTTCCCATATTTGACCTTCCTGCAATTCTCCATCTCCATGAAGAGTATAAACGATTGATTTATCACCGTTCAACTTTTTAGCTTGACAAGTTCCAAGCGCATTTGATAGACCTTGACCTAAAGAACCTGAAGCCATTCTAACACCTGGTAGTTTTTTATCTGTAGCAGGGTGACCTTGTAAACGAGAAGAAATTTTCCTAAAAGTTGCCAATTCTGGAACTGGGAAATAACCTGACCGAGCTAAAACGCTATAAAAAACTGGAGATATATGACCATTTGATAGGTAAAATACATCTTCATTATTAGCATTCATTGAAAAGTTTTCAGGATTATGTTTTAAAATATCAAAATATAAAACAGTTAAAAAATCAGCACATCCAAGAGATCCGCCAGGATGCCCAGAACTTACTGCAGATACCATTCTTACTATATCTCTTCTTACTTGTGAAGCAACTTTTATTAATTCTGAAGTTTCCATTTGATATTGTTTTTCTAAATTGAAGTACAAATTTAGCTTATTTTATTAATTTTGGCGGACAAAAAAGAAGAAGTATTTTCTTTTAATGCAACTTTTATTTCTTTTTAAGAGTCTTGAAGTTGTTGTTAGTATTAAATATTAAACCCAGAAAAGTAATGACGAATAATTTAAAGTTATCATTTAAGAAATTAACATTAGTTTCTACATTTGTTATCGGAGGATTTATTTCTTTTTCTCAAAATAATAGTGGAGAGTTACTTTCTCCTAAGTCTTTAGAGGAAAAGATATACGAGAACTCTAAAAATAATAAAGATATCTACGATGGAATTTATTCTCACTTTAATTTAGGAATTGATAATACTTCGGCTACTATATCAATAGAAGAGATGATTTCTGAATTAAAGAAAAATAAAGAGTTTTCGAATTGTTATTTAGAGAACGAGAAATTAGTTGTTATTAGTCCTAGACAGCATGATAGTTCTGATTTTGTTGGTAAAATAAAAAGTTCTCTTTATAGAAATCAATTTAAGTTAACGGAACTTTCGGAAACTTTTTATAAATAATAAATTTTCAATCAAATGATGAAATTTAATTTTTCAAGAAAAACAGTAGCAATATGTTTTGCTTTTTTTGCTGTAAATTTTTCCCTTTTTGCCACTCCTGTAAATGATAATCCTTGTGATGCAGGTGTTCCTGTTTTGAGTGTTGGTTCAACTTGCGTATATACGAATTCAACCAATTTAAATGCTACTGAAACAGTAGGCCCAACTGATCCTGCTTGTGCTGGTATTTTTGGTTCATCTTCACCAAGTTTAAACAATGCTGACGTTTGGTTTACTACGATTGTTCCTGCTAGTGGTTCATTAAAAGTTACACTTAGATCTGGAGGAATGACCGATTCAGGGATGGCTTTGTATAGTGGAGCATCTTGTAATTCTTTAACTTTTATTTCTTGTAATGATGATATTAGTTCTAGTAATTTTATGTCTGAAATTTCTGCATTGTCATTAACACCTGGTTCAACGGTTTGGATTCGTGTTTGGTCTTCTTTTGCAGGTACTGATGGAACCTTTGGCATATGTGTTAAAGAAATTGCCGCACCTCCTGCCATACCAAATTGTGGTAATAATTCTTTAGCAGGTGATGAATGTAATTCTGCTCCACCTATCTGTAATTTAAACGGTTATTGTGGTAATACATCAGGCTCTTATACTAATTCAGGTTCAACTTGGCCAGGAATTGAAACAGCTTTTAGTTGTGGAGGTATTCAAAACGATTCTTACATATCTTTTGTTGCTTCTTCATCAACTATAACATTGTATGCTTGGGTTACATCTGGAGACCCTCTATTAGGTGTTCAAATGATGATTTTTTCTTCTCCGTCTTGTGGTTCAGGTACGCCAATTTCTTATAATTGCATTGGGCAAATGCAGCCTTCTGCTATACCTTATGAAGTTAGTGCATCAGGGTTAACCGTTGGTAGAACATATTATTTATTAATTGATGGATATTCAAATGATATTTGTGATTATGTTATTGGTGTTCCATCAATTGGTGGAGGTTTAGATTTACCTGTAAATGTTACACCTATTACTGCAACAATTTGTGCCGGAAGTACGATCAGTATTACAGCAACTGGAGGAAGTGGTTCATATGACTGGTCAACATCTCCTTCTGCTTCAACTTTGGCTACAACAAATACAGCTGTAGTTACAACAAATGTGTTACCAATAGGAACATATACGTATACAGTTGTTTCAAATTCTGCTTCTACGTGCCCTTCAAATTCAACTTCGATAATAACAGTAATTGCTGCGCCAACTGAAACAACTGGAACACCTACAGTTTGTATTGGTACTACAACACAATTGTCAAATCTTACCGTTGGTGGGGTTTGGAGCTCAATAGATCCTGCAATAGCAACTGTTGATGCTACAGGTTTGGTTACTGGAGTTTCAGCAGGACCTTGTACTATTCGATATGTAGTTTGTGGACTGAATAAGGATTTAGTAGTAACTGTTAATGCCGCACCTTCAATTCCTCCAATAACTGGAAATTTAAATATTTGTATTGGAACAAATTCTCCTCTATCTGATTTGACTACAGGTGGAACTTGGAGTAGTTCATTAGTAAATAAAGCAACTGTTGATCCATCTACTGGTGTTGTTACTGGTGTGGCGGTGGGTTCAAGTGTAATTACTTATACTGTTAATTCAGGAGGTTGTATTGTTCCAATTACAGCTACAGTAAATATAACAGCAGTACCTGTTGTTCCCGCAATTGGGGGGATGTCAAGTGTGTGCGTAGGTTCAACTATTACATTAAATGACGCGATGTCTTCAGGAGTTTGGAGTAGTGGAACTCCTGCTTCTGCGACGATTGATCCTGTTACAGGTGTTGTTACAGGACAAGCAAATGGTACAACATTAATTACATATACAGTTTCGTCTAATGGATGTTCAGCAAATAATACTAAAACAATTACAGTTGTTGATGTATTAACACCTATTACCGGAACTTTATCTTTATGTGTTGGTGGAAACACAACTTTAGCGAATGCTACAGCAGGCGGAGTTTGGTCAAGTGGGTCTACAAATATTGCTACTATCGATCCTTCTACTGGAGTAGTTACCGGTGTGTCTAATGGAACTTCACTTATTAAGTATACGTTGTGTTCTATTGATATACAAACTACCGTTTCAGTTAATGCTTTACCAATTGTTGATCCAATTACTGGAATAAATACAATCTGTAATGGAAGTCCGACTACTTTTTCTAGCATAACTGCAGGTGGGGTTTGGACAAGTGGAAATCTTTCTTGTGCTACTATTGATCCTACAACTGGTGTTGTTTCAACTGTTGGTGTTGGAACGAGTTTAATAACGTATACTGTTACAGCAAATGGATGTTCTACTCCTGAGACAATAACTTTAAACGTTAATGCAATGCCTGTAGTTCAACCTATTACTGGTTTAGATAAAGTTTGTGTTGGTTCTACAATTACTATGTTGGAACAAACTGTAGCAGGAACTTGGATTAGTTCATCTCCAGTAAATGCAACTATAGATGCTTCAGGTATTGTTACAGGTGTTTTCACTGGACAAACGGCAATT
>CALPSU020000120.1 GCA_943326315.2 Chryseobacterium gleum | reverse complement strand
AGGATGTAATTTAATCATTTCTCATCATCCAATTATTTTTTCAGGTATTAAAAAATTAAATGGCAATAATTACATTGAAAGAACTATAATTAAAGCTATCCAAAACAACATTGCAATTTATGCAATTCACACCAATTTAGATAATTACAGATTTGGTGTCAATTATGAAATTGGAAAAAGATTGGGGTTAGAAAATTTACAAATTCTTGCTCCTTCAGAAAATACTCTTTGTAAACTTTCTGTGTTTGTTCCTGAAGATTATTCAAAACAAGTTTCTGAAGCCCTCTTTAAAGCTGGAGCAGGAAATATCGGAAATTATAGCGATTGTAGTTTTACTCAAAACGGAACTGGTACTTTTAAACCATTAGAAAATTCAAATCCTTTCGAAGGAAAAATAGGAGAAATTTCAAAATCAAAAGAACAAAAAGTAGAAGTCATTGTTTCATCTCACATATTAAATAGTGTTTTAAACGCAATGAAATCATCTCATCCTTACGAAGAAATTGCATATGATATAATTGCTTTAAAAAATAAAAATCAATTTGAAGGAAGCGGAATGTTTGGCTATCTTACTTCTGAAATGGATGAAATTTCTTTCTTAAAAAAAATAAAAGAGACTTTTCAATGTGGCATTATTCGTCATACCAACCTATTGAATACCCCTATTAAAACAGTAGCATTTTGTGGAGGTTCGGGGAGTTTCTTGTTAAAAAATGCCAAACAAATAAATGCAGATATTTTTATTACAGCAGATTATAAATATCATGATTTTTTTGACTCTGAAAATGAGATAGTTATAGCTGATATAGGGCATTTTGAGAGCGAACAATACACAAGTAATTTAATAGCTGACATTTTGAAGAAAAAATTTCCTACCTTTGCTGTTCATATAACAGGAGTAATAACAAATCCTATAAATTATTTTTAGCACATGGCAACAACTGCGACTAAAAAGGAAGTATCAGTAGCGGAGAAATTAGACGCTCTATACGAATTACAAAAGATTGATTCTGAGATTGATAAAATCAAAACAGTTAGAGGTGAATTACCTTTAGAAGTTCAAGATTTAGAAGACGAGTTAGAAGGTATCAGTCTTCGCATCGTTAAAAGTCAAGATGAGATAAAAGAAATGGATACAGAAATTTCTGATCGTAAAAATGCGGTTAAAGATTCTGAATTAGCGATAAGTAAGTACAAAGAACAACAAGAGAAAGTTAGAAATAACCGTGAATTTGAATCTTTGGCGAAAGAAATCGAATACCAAGAGTTAGAAATTAAACTTCACGATAAAAAAAGCAAAGAAGTAAAATTCAAAATCACGTCTAAAAAAGAAGCTCTAGAAGAAGCAAAAGCTAGGCTTGAATTTAGAAAAACTGATTTAGCTTCAAAACGTAAAGAGTTAGACGAAATAGTTGGTGAAACACAAAAAGATGAGGACAAACTAATTAAAGCATCTGAAGCTGCCACTAAAAAAATTGACGACCGTTTAATCACTGCTTACGTTAGATTAAGAAGTAATTCAAAAAACGGATTAGCTGTAGTTCCAATTAACCGTGATTCTTGTGGAGGTTGTTTCAATAAAATTCCACCACAACGTCAATTAGAAATTACTTTAAAAAGAAAAATTATCGTTTGTGAGCACTGTGGACGTATTTTAGTTCCAGAATTTATTGCTGAAGAAGTGTAGTTTCGATACAATTTTCTTTTTGCTTATTGCAAAAGAAAATTTACTCAACTACCCATTTAACAAAATATTAAAAACCGTTCTCGAAATTAGAACGGTTTTTTTATGAAAAAATAAAACTCCGCGAGACTTTGTGTTATACTTTGTGAATCTCTGTGGTTAAAATAATACTTATAATATGAAGTTTAGCGATTATAACATATCTTCTTTAATTAAATCACAATTAGAAGTTTTAGGTTTCAATAGACCTACAGACATTCAATTTAAAGCTATTAAGCCTATTTTGGATGGGGAAGATGTTTTAGCTATTGCCCAAACAGGGACTGGAAAAACAGGAGCTTTTGCAATTCCGATTCTTCATGTTTTAGAAACTAAAAAAAAGAAAACGTACAAAGGAGTTAGATGTTTAGTTATGGTCCCTACGAGAGAGTTAGCTAAACAAATTTCATTAGTTTTTCAAGATATTGGTAGAAACACTAGTGTTAAAACTTTTGGATTATTTGGAGGTGTAGAACAAGAACAACAAATCAAAACACTAAATAATGGAATTGATATTTTAGTTTCAACTCCAGGAAGAATGTTCGATTTAATATCTCAAGGTCATATTGATATTTCAAAATTAGAATATCTAGTTTTGGATGAAGCAGATTTGATGTTGGATATGGGATTCTTAAAAGATATTCAAGATGTATCGAAACATATCCCGCAAAGACGTCAGACTTTGTTTTTTTCAGCCACTATTACACCTGAGATTAAAAAAGTAGCATATTCTGTAGTAAGAAATGCAATACGTATTCAAATTGCTCCTCACAACCCTGTTGCAGGTAATATAGACCATACTGTAACTTTCGTATCTATGGATGATAAACGTTTTTTCTTAGAAAACATCCTTAAGGAATATGAAGAAAGTAAATTTATTGTTTTCGTTCGAACACAAGTAAGAGCAGCGAGAGTTGTTGAAGCAATGAAACGTGTTGGAATTGAAACAGAAGCTCTTCATGGAGGTGTTGAACAGAAAGATCGATTCGCTATTTTAGATCGTTTTAGATCAGGGCAAAATAGAGTTTTAATTACAACAGATGTATCTGCTCGTGGAATTGATATTCCAACAGTTGAATATGTTATCAATTATGACGTTCCAGACAATCCTGAAAACTACGTACACAGATGTGGACGTTGCGGAAGAGGAAACAACAAAGGAAGTGCTATATCATTTTGTAGTGAGGAAGAAAAACCTTTGTTAGCAGAAATTGAAGTTTATACTGGTGAAGAAATTGAGCATCAAGAAATTGATAAAGATGATTATCGCAATATTCTCCGTGACACGGATGATGGATCTTACGATTGGAAAAAATTAATGAGAGACACTAATAAAGAGGATGGCACTGAGGATGAATGGTAATTTTTTTGCCATTTGTATTTTTTTTGCAGGGATGATAGGGCGTGCCCTATCCCTACAAAAAAAATCATAAAATAATATTAACTTCTCGTTCCAATTCAACTCCAAATTTACTTTTTACCTCTTCAATTATAGAAGAAGATAAATTATATATTTCAGGTCCAGTAGCTCCTCCATAATTTACAAGAACTAATGCTTGTAATTTATGCACTCCATAATGGCCTAATGTTTTTCCTTTCCATCCAGCTTGTTCAATTAACCAACCTGCAGCAAGTTTAACATAACCTTCTTCAGATGGATAATTTGGAGCGTTAGGATAATCAATTAAAATTGCATCTAGAATCTTTTTAGACACAACTGGGTTCTTGAAAAAACTACCTGCATTACCAATTTCTTTTGGATTAGGTAATTTACTACTTCTAATTGCTATTACTGCACTACTAACGTCTTTGATTGTTGGTTTTTCAATTCCCATTTTGGCTAATTCGGATTCGATAACACCATATGAAGTATTCAATTTAGAAGATTTATTTAATCTGAAATATACTTGCGTTATAATATATTGATTTTTGAGTTTTCTTTTAAAAACACTTTCTCTATATCCAAATTCGCACTGCTCTTTTGAAAATGAATGAATCTCCCCAGTTTCAAGATGATATGCTTCTAATTTCTCGAAAACATCTTTTATTTCAACACCATAGGCACCGATGTTTTGCATTGGACTCGCTCCAACACTCCCCGGAATTAAGGATAAATTCTCGACTCCGCTTAATCCTAAATCAATGCACTTTAAAACAAATTCATGCCATACTTCACCTGAACCTGCACGAACAATACTATAATTATCATTTTCTTCAACAACTTCAAAACCTTTGATTTCATTTAACAAAACCAAGCCATCAAAAGTATCTTTTGTAAAAAGAATGTTACTTCCTCCTCCTAAAACCAATAATTCATTTGAATTAGATTGATCTAATATAGTTTTCAATTCATCCAAAGACGAAAATTTACCAAAATGAGATGCAAACACTTCTATTCCAAATGTATTATAAGACTTAATATTTATGTTTTCCGAAATCATTTAACAAAGATATTATTTATTATTAAGCATTAGAATCAAATTAAGATTGAGATTATTCATCTTTTGGAATTACAAATACTTTAAATCGTAATTTTTCTTTCTTTTTTTTTGAATTCGTATGTAAAAACACAAAACGATCTTGGTGATAATATTTACCTTCTGAATTAAAAACAATTTTCACCTCCCCTTTTTGACCTGGCATAATTGGCATATCCGAATACTCAACTTTTGTACAATGGCAAGCAACTGCGTAATCATTTATAATTAATGGCAATTCCCCTCTATTTTCAAACACAAAAGTATGCTCAAGAATTTCACCTTCTTTAGTCTTTGGAAACTTAAAAGTATGTTCTTTTAAATAAAATTCCGCCTCTTGGGTTAATCCAAGGGCGGAATTTAAAAAAAATATTAAAACGGTAAAAAATAATCTCATTTTTTCACCTTAGAATTCAAATTAATTAGAAGGACCTGCATTATTTACTGGCGTACCATCTTCTGGCGCTGGCAAAACATTTCCTTTAATACGAATAATTTGATTTGGCTCATTCACTGCATTTGATGTAATTGTAACACTTTTATTAATTGCTCCTGCACGTTTAGTGTCGTATTTTACAACTATTGATCCCTTTGCTCCTGGAGCTATTGGCTCGTGAGGCCAAGTTGGAACTGTACATCCACAAGAACCTTTTGCATTTGAAATAATCAATGGAGCATTACCAGTGTTTTTAAATTCAAAAGAACAAGACCCATCTGCACCATTTTTTATTGTTCCATAATCGTGCGTTTCTTTTGTGAAAGAAATTTTCGCTCCATTGTCAACTTGAGCTGAAATGTTGTTAGAAACAACAGCTGCTCCAAACATAACCATCAAAGAAAATAATATTTTTTTCATCGCAAATTTTATTTATTGTTTTTAATAATGTCAAATATAAAAAGAAAAATCTGGTATCAAATAACTTTAACCAATTCTTAACATGATTTATTTAATTGAAACTTCTTTCATCATGAAATCGATATATTCGTTAAAACTTAAATCCAAGTGTTTTAATCGTTTTAATATACCATCTTTTTTATCTTTATTTATTGTTGGATTTTCCTTTAACAATAAAGTATAATAGTATCGTACTTTAGCTGTATCTCTAGGTTCTAAAAAAATATCATAATTAGACGCTTGACTTTCTAAAATCATTGGTCTATTGCTATATTTAGGATATTTTTTTATTAATATATCGGCATATTTAACAGCATTATGGTATACCCCAAGTGCGGAATAAGACATGTGGACTTTATCCAAACAAACTGGAGAATATTTATCGTTTGGGAAAACATCGTAATAATTTAACAACGTGTGAATTAATTCATACTTTTTTTCTATTGGTATTTTTACATTTTCCTTCTGTAAAAGCATCAATGAATCTTCCTTTTGAAGAATTAATTCTTTTAACTCTTCTTTTGAATTATTTTGGTTTTCCGAGACATTATCTTTTGTATTACACGAAAACAAAAAAGTAGTTAATCCAATTAATAAAAAAAAAATACATTTTATATAGTTCATTATCTTCTTCCTTTTTTAATTGCTGGAAACTTCATTCTGTAATCAACCTTAACCATCCCTTTCGAAATATTTTGCAATTTCGATGCTATTAATTTCTTTTTTATTGAGGATAAATGATCTGTGAAAAGAATTCCTTCAATGTGATCATATTCATGTTGAATTATACGAGCTGCATATCCATCATAATATTCATCTTTAAAATTCCAATCGGCATCGTAATAAGTTATTCTTATTTTTTCTTTACGAAAAACTTCTTCTCTCACTTTAGGAATGGATAAACATCCTTCTTTAAAAGCCCATTCTTCACCGCTTTCCTCAATAATTTTAGGATTGATAAAAACTTGTTTGAAATTTTCAATACCAACAGCTCTAGGATCTGGCTCTATTGGTTCTCCGTCCTCATCTTCTTCTTCTTCAGCAAATGGACTACCATCAGTTATAAACAAGCGAATATCTCTTCCAATCTGAGGAGCAGCTAAGCCAACACCAGCAGCCTCATACATTGTTTCAAACATGTTTTTGATCAATGCATTTATTTCTGGATATTCTTCCGTTATATCACCTGCTATTTTTTTTAAAACAGGATCGCCGTATGCTACTATTGGTAATATCATTTTCTATTAAATTGAACTGTAAAATTAATGATTTACTTGGAAATGGTCAATCTTTTACGGGATTTTACCGTTTGAGACCAAAAACATTACGTCTCTAAAGTGTTTGCATATAGGATTGTAATATAATTGTCGCGCTAATTTCATCAATCAACCCTTTATTTTGTCTTTGTTTTTTGGACATCCCATTATCTATCATAGACTGAAATGCCATTTTTGAGGTAAATCTTTCGTCAACTAATACAATTGGAATCAATGGAAATTGTTTCTCTAACGCTTCTTTAAATAAATGAACGTTTGCTGTAATGTGGCTTGGTTCATTATTCAATCTTTTCGGCTCTCCTAAAACAATTGTTTCTAATTTTTCTTTACTGGAAATTTGAATTAAAAAATTCATTAATTCCTTTGAATCAACTGTTGTTAATCCACTTGCAATGATTTTATTTTCATCGGTAATGGCAATACCTGTTCTTTTTAATCCGAAATCTATTGCTAAAATTTTACCCATATTTTGATTGGAAATATTTTAAGATTAATATTTGATTTTATCATCTAATATCTACAAAACTAATCTTAATCAATTCCAATTCCAAATCTTGTATCGTATTGAGGTGTGAATAAAATTCTACCTCAACTTTTTCAACTTCGCTCAAACGTATTTTACCTTCTAAGTAAATCAATTGATTCATTTTATAGATGGTTTCTTTGTCTTTTAATATTCCTTTATGAATGATTAAACTTTCTTCTAAATTTTGTTTTTGTGAAGCAATTTCTAATTTCCGTTTTTCAATTTCTAACCCCTTAAATTCAATGAGTTGAGTTTGTTCAGATTGAGATATTTCAAAGAGTTTTTTTCGCTTAAATCCGTCTGCTTTGTTAAAAATAGGCACGTTCAAATAAAACCCAATTCCTTGATATGCATTGTGATTGAATTGTTGTGAAAATGGAATCACTGGTGCTCCTTCTAAATTGTAATCTTTGTTGTTGGTGGAATATCCAGTGCCTAAATTCCCTGTTAAAGCGAGTGATGGTAGGAGTTGTGTTTTGTCTATTTCATACTGTAATTTAACCAATTCAAGTTTGCTCTTTAAATCTTCTAATTGGTATTGCTCGTCCAATTTCATTTCCAGATTGAAAATCGAAGT